>NZ_JBEZFH010000231.1:0-11414 GCF_040649355.1 Sphaerisporangium sp. NPDC049002
AGCAACCTGAAGGATCACGTGATGGCCGTCTTCATTTCACGACGCCACGCTGACTACCAGCGGAAACTCGTACACCACCCCCGTGGACGCAACCCGAGGATGGTCTTCGTGCCCTCGATCGTGCGCACAGGGAGGTGGAAGATCCACGCACTGAAGCTGATCCTCCACACCTCTATTGGTGTACGTCCATACTGGTTCAACGCAACACCGGTTACTGCCTTGTCGCTCTCAAGCGTTCGAACGAGGCGCTCAGCGCGTCCGAGCAGACGCTCAAAGGGCTGGGAGGTTCCTTCACCAGAACCCGTGCCTTCGTGACGTTGGAACTCGTGGCCGCACTTGTTCAGAAGCGGGAGATACTCGCGGCGGTCCAAAGGCTGGGTGACGTCGCCGAGATGACAACGCGACACAGCTCGGTGCGCCTGATCGACGGTCTCCGCACGGCCAGAGGACAGCTCCAGCCGTGGGCCACCAACACCTACGTCCGCGACCTGGACGAGAAGCTTCGCGTACTCGGAATCGCAACAGAGATTTCGGCGTAGTGCCGTGCGCTGTGGCGTCGGCGCTGATCTGACCAGTACGAACCTCGCGAGGGGTGACCTTCGGCGGAGTGACTGTGAGGGTGGCCAGCGCACCAACGGTGAGTGGAGTGGATGGTGAGAACCGGCGAATGCGAAGGTACGCCCCTGATGTGCCCGGTCAACCCCCGCGCCGGTAAACCCTCCCCGCCGGCCCTCAGGCGAGAGGGAACGGCCGGCCGTGCTCCTCGGGAGGGCGCGGGCCGAAGACGCGGCGCTCCTTCTCGTCGATCGGGAGGTCGTTGATGCTGGCCTCGCGGCGCCACATCAGGCCGTTCTCGTCGAACTCCCACAGCTCGTTGCCGTAGCTGCGCCACCACTGCCCGCTCGCGTCGCGGCATTCGTACTGGAAGCGCACGGCGATGCGGTCGCCGGTGAACGCCCACAGCTCCTTGCGCAGCGCGTAGTCGAGCTCCCTGGACCACTTGCGGGTGAGGAACTCGGTGATCTGGTCGCGCCCGGTCACGAACTCCGACCGGTTGCGCCAGACGGAATCGGTGGTGTACGCGAGAGCGACGTGGTGCGGGTCACACGTGTTCCACGCGTCCTCGGCCGCCTGGACCTTCATCGGCGCGGTCTTGTCGGTGAACGGCGGTGTCAGAGATGCCATCAGTAGTCCTCCCCCTGAACTTGGTCGATACCGGCCTCGACGGGGGATCAAACCTCTTCCACGGGCGGGTTGAGCGGGGAGGGTTCGACGAAGCGCCAGGTCAGCGGGACCTCGCCCGGGACCTCCACGACCTGGTCCACCTCGAAGGCGACCCCGTCCCCGGCGATGGCCGCCCGGCCGGTGAGGTGCAGCCCGTGCCCGCTCTCCCAGTCGAGGAAGAGCAGCCCGCAGGCGGCGTTGAGCCGCAGGTTCCCGAGGGTCATGAACATGAAGTTGCCGGGGTACTCCGGCCACGAGAGCCGTCGCTCGCCGGCCACCCGGACGAACCCGGGGTTTCCTCCCCGGTGGGAGACGTCGGTGCCGAGCCCGTCCACGTGGGTGGCGACGAAGAAGGTGTCGGCCGTGCCGATCCAGCGCCGCTGGGACGGGGTGAGGCCGTCCCCGGTCGTGACCGGGCCCTTCGCCAGGGTCGCGCCGGGGATGGGGGACGGCTCCCGCTTCTGGATGTACTTGGGGCAGTTTGAGTAGACCTGCTCGGTCCGTACGACCAGCCGGCCTCCCTCACGGCGCGCCTTGCCGTTCGCCCGCATGCGCCGGCGGGTCGCGGGCTCGATGGCCAGGATCCCGATGTCGTGGCTCTCCTCGAACAGCCCGGTGAGGGGTCCGCCGGGCAGCGCGCCGACCTCGACCAGCCGCTCGTCCACCGGGTCGGCGAACCCCTGCGGCCCGGTGAGCGTGCCCGCCCAGACCCGCCCCCGGCCATCGGGGCTTCCGATGACAAGCATGCGCTGGGCCCGGAGGAAGGCCGCCGCCACGGGAGGGATCTCGGGGCGCGCCCGGGCCGAGCCCAGAGGACGGGTGATCCCGGCCCGGCGTTGCAGCAGCAGCTCGCCGGCATGCTCCATCAGAAGAATCCGCAGGTCGGGGCATCCTCCACGGGGGCCGTCAGCGCTTCGGCGCCGGTTGGGGCGAAGATCTCCACGCGGATGCCGTCGGGGTCGGTGAAGAAGACCCCGCCGGACTGCCGTCCGCCGGCGTGAGGGACGACCCCCTCGTAGGCGAACTCCACCCCGATCTCCTGGAGCGTGGCCTCCGCGCGGCGCACGGCGTCCATGTCGGGCACCTGGAGGGCGACGTGGTGAAGGCCCGGCAGGCCGGTCGCGAAGCGGCCCTCGCTCTGCTGCCAGAGGGTCAGCATCGAGACGCCGTCGTATCCGAGGGAGGCGTACCGCCGGTCGCCCTCGGTGGACTCGAAGTTGAGGTCGAAGCCGAAGACGCGCAGGTAGAACTCCTTGGTCCTCTCAAGGTCGGTCACATTGAGGCCGACGTGCCCGATCTGGAAACCCATGTGGTTCGCCCCTTCGCCCGAGCCTTGTAACGGAACCACGGATGTGGTTCCGTTAGAGAATCAAGGGGAGCGTAACCTAACGGATGGGGATGAATCAATCCGTTAGAACGGGTCAGTCGTCGCGGTGCTGGCGGTAGTGGCGGGCGGCCCTGGCGCGGTTGCCGCAGCCGACCGAGCACCATTCCTGGCGGGCGTGGTCCTTGACGAAATACAGCACGCAGCGGGGCGCCGGGCACGACCTGAGCCGGTGCCGGTCGGGGCTCGCGAGGAACTCGATCGCCGCCGTGGCCAGCGCCGCGCGCAGCCGCACGGACTCGCTCGCCGGGGCGGCGGGCACGGTCGTCGCGACGGGGTCCGCGTCCTTTGGCCATTCGAGTCTCCGGGCCAGGGGCACGGCCGTCGCCGCCGCGTTCACCGTGGCGAGCGCGTCGGTGAACTTCGGGAGCCGCGCGAAGTCCGCGGAGCTGGGCGGCCCGGGTGTCACGGCCCTGGCGAACAGCGCCCGTACGGCCTGACGGAGCTCGACCACCTCGTCACGCAGGGAGTCGCTCGCGGTGAAGCGGGGGTCGACGCCGAGCTCGCCGGCGTGGTCTCTGACCCACGCGGTCAGGCCGTCGGTGTCGGCGAGGGCGTCCGAGATCTCGCCGCGGTTCAGCCGGCTCGCCCGGATCGTCTGGGTGAACAGCAGGACCAGGGGTTCGGGCATCCGCCCATCCTAACGCGTTCGCGCCCTTGGTCCCGTTAGTCAGCGCTTGCGGACCGCTTTGGCGATGATGCCGACGAAGCCCGCGAACCCGAGCCCGAAGACGAGGATCAGCGCCATGACCAGCGTGTCGGGGGCGGGCTGGGCCAGGTAGCGGACGCCGATGCCGATGAACAGCAGGCCCGAGAGCAGCGACAGCCAGTCGGTCCTATGCGGCACGGTGTACCTCCACGTCGCCGATGCCGGCCTTGATGTGCAACTCGATGACGGGCGCGGTGCCGGAGGAGGCGACGTCGGGTTCGAGCACCTTGTCGTGGTGGACGTCGGCGCCGCCCTGCACCGAGTGCTCGATCTTCACGTCGCCCAGCCTGGTGTAGCCGAACACCTCGACGCGGGCCGTGCGGGGCACGATGATCTTGAGCTCCCCGATGGACACCGAGGCGTCGAACCGGGTGCGCGACCCGGGCGCGAGCTTGGTCTCCCGCAGGTCCAGGGTGCCGTCGCCGATGCCCACCGCGTACGAGCGCACGGCCTGCGAGCTGTCGACCGGCTCCCAGGTATAGCTGCCGATCTTCTTAGGAATACCGTTCACCGTCGACCCCGCCACCAGGAGAAGAGACATGATCGTGCCGGTCGCCACCAGGCCCGCGCCCCGGCCGAGCCAGGTCGCGACCAGCAGCCCGGAGCCGATCGTGATGAGTACGACCCCGCCGACCACGGGCAGGTTGAACGTGCTGGAGGACGACTGCGCGGCCACCATGATCCCTCCGACCACGAACGCGACGAACATCGTGATGGCGCCGGTGAAGGACTTCGGCCGCTTCGGGCGGTCGGGCCGTGCCAGGCCGGCGCCGCCTCCGCCGTAACCCCAGTCGTGCGGCTCGTAAGGCTGCGGTGGGGCGTACCGGCTGTAGGGTCCGCGCGGGGCGAACGGCTCACCCGAGGAGTCGAACCCTCCGCCCAGCCGCACGGGCCCGTACCGCGACGAACCCGATGAGACCGGGATCTCCGGCGCGGCGGGAGGCGGTCCCGCGGGGGACGGCCCTGCGTGGGGCGCGTCCATGGGAGCGTGTACGGCCCTGCCGGGCGAAGCGTCGCGCGCCTCCTGGGCCAGGTCCGACAGGCGGCGGTACTCCGGCACCGCGGCGGCCCCCGGCACCGCGCCGCCCCCCGGCCTCGCGGCGGCCCCCGGCACCGCGTCGGTCCCCGGTCTCGCGCCGGCGCCCGGCACCGCGTCGGCCACCGCGTCCGCCGGCGGGACCGAGTCAGAGAGCGGCTTCCCCCTGACCCGCTCCGGCAGGCTCCTGGCCAGGGCGAGCAGATCGGCGCCCTGGGCGTGCGCCGCCAGCAGGGCGATGGCCAGCAGCGTGCCCACGACGACCGTCGCGGTGCTGATGCCGTCGGCCGCCAGGTTGATGATCAGGCCGAGGGCGAAGACCGCCGCCAGCAACGCCATCACGGTCTCGGTGTCGAAGACCCTGCGGCTCCACTGCTCGGCGTATCCGGGGCCGCCGTCAGGGCTCCTCATCAGCAGGAACGCCGCGACGTAAAGCATGATGCCGATGCCGGAGCCCACGACGAGCGCGGCGAAGCCCACGCGGAAGATCACCGGATCCATCCCCGTGTGGCGGCCGAGCCCGGCGCACACCCCCGTGAGCATGCGTCCCTCGTCAGTACGCTTGAGCACACGCTCCTCATCCACAGATGGGAAGCTACCTGGCTCCTGCGTCGTGTCGGGTATGCCTGCTTCGGTCATGGCTCCATCGTGGCCGGGCGCGTGCCCTGCTCACCATCCGGGAGACCCCTGACTCGTCCCCGAGCCATCAGGGCAGGAGTCAGGATGCGCCCCTGGCTGTTGCACCTGCCGACCTCAGGGTTCCGTTCGAGCTAGCAGCCTGAGCCAATGGTGTGCGTGGTGGACTTGGCCGACTTTGTTCCATCCTGGTGAGCGCTTGCGCTAATCTTGGCCCGCAAGCCCCAGTCGTCCCGCCAGACGCAGCGAATTCTCACATCCCCCCAGGGTTCCATAGGTGAACTATGTCCTGAGGGGGATGTTGTGTTTGTGGCGCATGGTGCGTGGCAGACAACTGCCACTGCGTTAGGCACCAGCCGGAGCCGCTCGGCCACCAGGTGTGCCGAGACCGCAGAGGCTGATACGGCGGGTTTTCCGGCTCTTCCCCGTCAAAGACAGCAGCCACTCAAGCGGTGTCTCTCTTCCCTCACGGGAGTGTGACTCCGCATGGCCCCAACCAGGTCAAGGCAGCCGAAGGTCGTCCCGAAGCCGGGCGATGCTCAGCCGAAGCTCGTCGGGAAACTGGACGATGCTTCTAAGGTGGTCAAGGCTGCTACTGGTCTGACCGATCAGGCGGTGAGGCTGGTTCGTCAACTCGTGCACCTCGCGGGCTGGATCGTGCTCTTAATCAGCACCGTCAAGCTGGTTATCGACCCCCCGCAGGAACTGGCCGCCGCGAATTTCCTTGGCCACGGAGCCGGAGCGGCGGCGGTCCTCCAAGGCGTCGTCAAGGTGCCTGCTCGGTGGCGGAAGGCACAGACGCCGAGCCTCCCAGAAGCCATTGAGACGCCCAAGGCTCTCGAACCCCCCTGAAGCCCTGCGAGGTCGGTCAACCGGGACACGCTGCCCCGAAAGCGGGTGTACTGTCGACACACGGACTCGGCGCATCTCTGGCCGGTCCAGCGACTCGGCGCACGTGATGCCGATAGCCAACACATGACTTAATAAGCCACAGCTCTAAACGATCACATTACTGACCTGCTGAAACTTAACTTTACTGATCAAGTAGCTAATGAATTAGCGATCACAAGACTTAGCGAACTCAGGATCACAGGATTCAGCGATCTCAGGATCACAGGAGCATGGCCCGTCCCCACGACCGTGGGTCGACGGCTTCGTCATGTGGGATGCCAGGACCCACATCTTTGTAGGTGTGGCACGTCCGTAAGGCTCCCCGTTGGTGCTAGGACATCCGATGTCGGCATTTCCCCTGTGGCTGCGCGTGTGCGTCGCAGCCCTCATCGCGCTGCCCCTGTTAGTGGTAGTGCTGGCGTTCTCTCCCACACTCCTGTTCGCCATCGCGCTGCCCAAGGAGCGGCGGGACTGGCTACTTGAAGTGCTGGACCGCTGCGTTGAGTGGGTCAAGGCGATCTTCTCCGGCGACGGCAAGGGCGATAGCGCCTAGCGAGAACCGTTCGAGCCCCGCCCGGTGTGCCGTGCCCTGGGCGGGGCTCGTCCGTGTCTGGAGGCCGTCCCCGTGGCGCAGGAGACCCACTCCTAGGGCAGGATGCCGGACAGATCCGGGGGCTGGAAGCCCGGACCCTTCACGGCCTTGCCCTCGGCGACACCGGACTTGGTCATGTTCGCTCTGTGGACCTCGGCTAGCACTGCGTCTAAGTCGATGCCGTAGGTGAGGGCGGTGCCGTACACCACGTAGACCACGTCGGCCAGCTCCTGGGCGATGGCTCGCAGGTCCCCAGACTCGACGGCTTCCGCCACCTCGGCCACCTCGTCGGACAGCAGCCGTTGGCGCAGACGGGCCAGCGCCCCCGGTGGCACGACTGGGGTGTCGGCTGCTGGTAGGCCGAACCGGGCGTGGAACTGCTGAACCATCTGCGCTGGGTTCATGGTCACATTCTCCGGGAGGGCAGCGTCTTGATCATCGTCGGCTTTTTGGTGCCGGCGAACTGAATGTCGTACACCGCGATGTCCCCATAGAACCGGTCGACGAGCTTCTCGTCCAGGAACGTGTAGCAGTCGTCCAGGTTGGTCGACAGGCGCAGGGCCTTGGGCTCGTTCGATCCGACCTCGAACACCCTGGCGAGGTACGCGAAAGCGTGTAGGTGCTCGGGGACTGTGAGGGTCAGACCCTTGATCTCGATCGTGACTGAGGGCATGGAGTCAGCATAGACCTCTCTATACCTCTACAGAAGTATGTGGGTGTCTTTGCAGGTCAAGCGGCCTCTACTGTCGATCTCATGAGGACCGACGACCTTGGACAGGAGCTTCCCGAGATCAACTCGGACGGCGAGGCGCTGGTGTACATGGCCATTGCCGACTTCGTAGCCGGACAGATCGAACGTGGGGAACGTGCCGTCGGCTCACGCCTGCCCAGCGAGCTGGACCTATCGAACATGTGGGGGGTGGCTCGAATGACGGTTCGGAGGGCGATCCGCGAGCTACGCGAACGCGGACTCGTCAACGCCGTTCACGGCAAGGGCACCTTCGTCACCCGCCCAGCGCCCGAGGAGTAGAGCAGGCCGACGCATGCACGGCTGTTTGAGAGTCTGGCTGCCTCGCCCTGTCCGACGACGGCACGCCCCAACCCTCCAGGACAGTCCCGCACGTTATCGAACAAACGTACGGTTGACGCTAACTTCCCGCACGGCTATAGCTGAGCTCGTGAAGCCCTTCCTTGGTTTTTAAGGCCAATTGGGAGAGGTGGAACGACATGGGTTCCCTGGTGAACCTGCTGACGGCTGCTGGCGGCGCATCGACGATCTTGTACATGCTGCTTGTTTTCACGTTCGGCATGGTCGCGACCTTCTCCAAGAAGAAACATCGGCGCGAAATGGCCTGGAAGGTCTTCAGCGCCTTGATGCGCCGTCGTCCGGAGCCGCCCACCTTGCCTCCCAGCGTCAAAGATGGGCCCCAGAAGTGAACTTGTGCGCTATGGGGACGGTGGCCCGCCCGATGGGTCCGGCCTGCCCCGCGGAAACGTTGCCGTCGGCCTCTCCCAGATGCCCCGGCACTGCCGCACCCTCCGCCAGGCCGCACGGTTCTCGCTGCCTCCGGCCCCGGGGCCGGCGTGCCCCGGAGTCACGGCCAGGGGGGTCGCACGGGGGGTCGCACGGGGGTCACACAGAAAAGCGCCGCACCCCCTCTGCGGGAATGCGGCGGGATTCCTGGTGAGAGGGGCTAGGAGATCCCCCCCACAGCGTTCTCACCGGCCACGGAGTATTCCCACGCTGTCTGCAGGCTCCACACCCCCGTCTGGGGGTCCCGGAGTACCTCCGAGCCCAGGGCGCTGCACGCGCGTAGCACCTGCTTCTCGTCCAGCATCGTGGCCAGCTCCAGTTCCTTCCTCGTCATTGGACCGCACCGGCTCAGTGCCTCCCGAACGCGGTCTTGGTTGTTGAGCTCCAGAGGCGCGGGGAGGATCATCCGACGCGACTGCGGACCGGTCGCCGTCTGCGGACTGAGGCGGGCCACCTCCCCCGCGCACACGGTGTCACTGACGAACTGGGCCTTGTACTCGACGGGGCGCAGGTGGTCCGGGCTCTGCATGAGGAACTTGCCGGGTAGGTCCAACGTGCTGGTGTCCCACGCCGGATCGGCGAACACGAACTGGTTGTGAATGCGTTCGTTCATCCGGGCGCAGAGACGGTTCGTGACGTTGCCCCTGCCGTCCGTCTTGCCGCCGAACACGGCCTTGGACGGCTGCTGCGTGATGAGCACCAGGTGGATCGCGTACGCTCTCGCCAGCGCCAGAAGCGATTCGAGCTGCTTGGAGATCTTCTCCTCGCCGGGGTTCTTGTCCTTGTCATCGCCCTGCCGGACTAGCTCCGCCAGCTCATCGGCGAGAACGAAGATGGCGGGTCGGCCGTGCTTTTCGGGAATCCACTTGGTGTCGCCAGCCTCGGCCAGAATCTCGCCACGCTCCTGCATCTCCTGGTCTAGCCAGTCGAACAGCGCGCGGGCCTGCTCCACGGTGGTGGCGAGGCCGCGCAGGATGGGCCGGATCAGGTTCAGCTCGGGCGCTCCGGGCTTCATGTCGATCCCGTACAGCTCAGCACCGGCCTCGGCCAGCCGCAGCGCCACCAGCTTGACGAGATTGGACTTGCCGTAGTTGCTGGAACCGGCGATCAGAGTGTGGAAGTAGGCCAGGTTGATCTGCACTGGGTTCCCGTACTTGTCGAGACCTAGCGGGATCGGGTCCAGGAACGTCCGACTAGGAGCCGGAGCGTACGGGATGAGGTCCGCCAGCAGATCCCGGGCGAAGTGGTGAGCGATCACCCGACCGCCGATCTCGCCGGGAATCGCCTCGAACTTGCCGGGCAGGGCCAAGTGGTCCGCCACCATGCCCCAGTTCTTGATGACCTTGTCTCTGGGCAGCGTCGCGGGAAGGTCTAGGGTGGCCGCCCAGCCGTAGGCAGTGCGTAGTACCGAGGCCCCCAGCGGCTGGGTTTTCCACAGCATGTGGAGAGCTTCCCGTATGGCCGTCTCTTCCACCGTGCGGCCTACCAGCACGGGGGCGGGTTCCGAGGCCGGCGACACCCTGTTCGCGAGCTGATGCTGAGTCATCTCCAGCCGGACGAGACCCTGCTGGTACCTGTTCAGCTTGATCTGCTTGTCCAGGTGGTGGCTGTCGTAGCGGTCGCGGTATTTGACTACGCCGTACCAGGTCCCGCCAACGATGGCGTTGAACGCCCAGGCGTAAAACGAGTCCGCAGGGCCGAGTGCCCCGGTGATAGCGGCCTGGCCCAGGAGCAGCCCCGCCCCCGCCCCCGCACCAGCGAGAACCTTTCCCCAGCTCCGCGTGAGGGCGGCCAGGCCCAGAGCCCCACCGCCTACCGCACCCATCCCCAGCAGCACCGTGGCGGCGTCTCCGTGAGTCGCGTGCATGGCCAATCCGAGGGCCACCCCAGCGGTTGACGGGCCGAGTGTCGCCGCAGCGAGCCCGCCCTTGTTGTTCTTCAGCGCGTTCATGTCCGTGCCTCCCTCGGTTAGCTGTCTGTCCGAACACCCGGACCGGTCCGCCTTTCGGGGGATCGGCCCTAGAGTCCTTGCAGATCAGAGATAGAGCCCTGTGCCTTCCTGGGCCTGATCCTTGGCCTTGGCGAGCCACCGCTGCGCCGTGGTGTACGGCTTGCCGGTGATGTCCATTGCCTCGGAGATGGTCGGGGTCTTACCGGAACGGATGAGGCCGACCAGGGCGGATACCCCCTCGTCCTGGGTGGATATCCGGTGGAGACCCGGTGCGGATGGGTGGATATCCGGGGCGGATACCCCTCTGGCCTGCGGCGGGGCCAGCGACACCTCAGGGCGGGTATCCGGGTATTCGGGCTGGGTACCCGCCCTATCCACCCGGATATCCACTGGGTATTCGGCCTGCTCGATCTCCATCGCAGCGAGGCGGGCGGCAATCACGGCACGCTTGCGGGCCACCGCCCCCTCGACCTCCGCCTTCACTCCCTCGGCGTAAGCCTGGTCCAGCGCGATGCTCAGTCGGGTCTGGGCCTCGGGGCTGAGCTTGCGGACGTGGGACTTCATCACGTACGACCAAAGGATCTTGACCGCGACTGAGATGAACGCCCCGATGGTGGCGGTGATCAGGTCCCCCGCCAGGAACCCGTGGTAGAACACGGCGAGCGCCGACAGGGCCAGGATGAACCAGCCCATGCGCCTCGGTCCCGCCTGGGCGTGGGCGTCTGTCCGGAGGTTGTACTCCAGCAGCATGAACAGGACCCAGACGACATCGATCACGCCAGCCGCCACGAGGGCGACCGGGAACGGGACGTAGGTCTGGAGCAGGTCCACGATGTTGGTCGCGGACCAGACGATGGAGATCAGGACGACAGCGGCGGTTCCTGCGGTCAGGGCCTGCCAGCGCCGCATGTTCCAGTCGGCGCCAGCGTCCGGAACTCGGTAGGTGCGCTCATGCGGGACAAACGCCTTTTGGCCGTTCACGTCGATCTCGCGGTAATCGATCGTCTTCTTAGTCTTGAACTTCATCACTTGCCTCCTCGAAAAGGTCCTTGATCTCGATGCCGAGAATTTCGGCTATCTGCGGCAGTCGGTCTGCGATGGGGGAGCAGGTGCCCTGCTCCCACCTGAGTACTGACGATGAACTGACATCCAGGCAATAGGCGAGCTGTCGCTGACTGAGCCCAGCGGAAAGGCGGGCCCTCCTGAGTTTTTCTCGGCTGAATCGCGAAATCGTTGACATAACGTCCCCTGAGTAAGTGGTGCATGCCGGGCGCTACTACCAGTGCACCACTGGGCGCGTTATGCGCAAAAGTATGTAGTTACTACGAGTAATGTTCCGCGCGTGTGAGCCTAATCACATGGCAGCTGAAACTGGCACGCATGCTCACCGTGTCGGTCAGCACGGTAGGCATGCTGGAGACGCTCCGGCGCCGGCCCGACCGAAGATTCGCCGACGC
>NZ_JBEZFH010000232.1:0-11383 GCF_040649355.1 Sphaerisporangium sp. NPDC049002
GGTGATAAATCCCCCAAAATCGTGACTGATTTAGGAAAACCGGGAGCCGCCCCCGTGCGCGAGTACGTCCTGAACCAGCCGGGCGCCAAGGAGTTCCTGGACGCCTACGAGGAGGTTCTCCGCGTCGTCGCCACCGGTTACGTCCGCGAGGGCAAGGGCTACGCCACCCTCGCGGTGGGCTGCACCGGAGGCAAGCACCGGAGCGTGGCCATGTCCGAGCAGATCGGCGCCCGACTGCGCGATCGGGGCATGGAAGTGCAGGTGAGCCATCGGGATGTGGGCCGCGAGTGAGCGATCGAAACGGGGCACCCGCGGGCACCTCCCGTGGTGAGGTCCCGCCAGGCGGGGGATCAGACTGCGAAACCGAAGAGGGCGCGCACCCGGGCGCTGCCGGGCCGAGGATCTTCGAGCCGGACAGGATCCCGCCGAAGGAGGCCGCCGGCCGTGAGGACAAGCTGACCCGGCCGCAGGAGACCGGCGACCCTGAGCGGAAGCCGACCTCGGAGGAGATCAGTGCCCGTCGGGGGAGACTGACCTCGTCGCAGGAGACCGGCGTCCGAGAGGGGAAGCTGATCTCAGAAAAGCCGGGCGTTCGTGAGGGGAAGCCGAGGTCGGAGGAGGTCGGCGGGTCTGAGGGGAAGCCGAGGTCGGAGGAGATCGGCGGTCTTGAGGGGAGGTTCGGCTCGCTGGAGGAGGTCTGGAACGGTGAGGGGAAGCCGGCGCGGGGTGGGCGTGAGGTGCGGGTGGTGGCCTTCGGTGGTGGGCACGGCCTGTACGCGTCCCTGTCGGCCCTGAGGCGGGTCACCGGCGAGCTGACGGCGGTGGTGACGGTCGCCGATGACGGGGGCTCCAGCGGGCGGCTCAGGCGCGAGCTGGGCGTCCTTCCCCCCGGTGACCTGCGCATGGCGCTGGCCGCCCTGTGCGGAGACGACGACTGGGGCCAGACCTGGAGCAAGGTGGTCCAGCACCGCTTCCGCAGCGAGGGCCAGTTACACGGCCACGCCGTCGGCAACCTTTTGATCGTGGCGCTCTGGGAGCTGCTCGATGACCCGGTGGCCGGGCTCGACTGGGTCGGCCGCCTGCTGGGGGCGCACGGCCGGGTGCTGCCGATGGCGTCGGTCCCGATCGACATCGAGGCCGAGGTGGAGCTCGACGGCAGGGTGACGGTCGTCCGGGGGCAGGTCGCCTGCGCGGTGACGCCCGGCAACGTCCAGGCGATCTCCCTGGTGCCCGCCGACCCGCCCGCCTGTCCCGAGGCGGTGGAGGCGGTGCGCGGCGCCGACTGGGTCGTGTTCGGCCCGGGGTCGTGGTTCACCAGCGTGCTGCCCCACCTGAAGGTGCCCCAGCTCGCCGAGGCGCTGCACACCACCGGCGCGCGGCGGCTGGTCGCGCTGAACCTGGCGCCGCAGCCGGGGGAGACCGACGGCTTCTCCGCCGAGAAGCACCTGCAGGTGCTGCGCCAGCACGCCCCCGACCTCACGGTCGACGTCGTGCTGGCCGATCACGGGGTGGTGGAGGAGCGTGACGAGCTGGAGAAGGCCGCCGACGCCCTCGGCGGGCGGCTGGTGCTCGCCGACGTGGCGGCCTCCGACGGCTCCCCGAGGCATGATGCACGACGGCTTGCCTCGGTCCTGGACGAGATTTTCCGTGGGAAGCGTTGATCCTGGTCAGCGCGCCCACGGGGTGCGAGAGACTTGCCGGGGGCCGATGGAGCCGCGTCGGGCGGAGTCAACGTCCACGGGGCGCGAGGATGCGGCTTCGACCATGAGACGCGTCTGTTTGGGGGAGGACACAGGCACATGGCCATGACGGGTGTGGTGAAGGACGAGCTGAGCCGGCTTGCGGTGCTGAAGCCTTGCTGCCGTAAGGCCGAGGTGTCGACATTGCTTCGGTTCGCGAGCGGGCTGCACCTTGTGGGCGGGCGCATCGTCATCGAGGCGGAGCTCGACACCAATGTCACCGCTCGACGTCTGATCAAGGACATCGGCGAGGTGTTCGGGCACAAGGCCGAGGTGCTGGTGCTCGCGCCGGCCGGCCTGCGCAAGGGGTCGAGATATGTGGTCCGGGTTTACCGTGACGGCGAGGCGCTGGCCCGCCAGACCGGTTTGATCGACAACCACGGGCGGCCTGTGCGCGGGCTGCCGCGCCAGGTGGTGTCTGGGGCGACGTGCGACGCAGAGGCCGCGTGGCGGGGGGCCTTCCTCGCGCACGGCTCGCTGACCGAGCCGGGCCGTTCGATGTCGCTGGAGGTGACCTGCCCCGGGCCGGAGGCGGCGCTGGCGCTGGTAGGTTCGGCGCGGCGGCTGAAGATCCACGCCAAGGCGCGGGAGGTGCGCGGGGTCGACCGGGTGGTGGTCAGAGACGGCGACGCGATCAGCGCGCTGCTCACCCGCCTCGGGGCCCACGACAGCGTGCTGGCCTGGGAGGAGCGCCGGATGCGCCGCGAGGTGCGTGCCACGGCCCACCGGCTGGCCAACTTCGACGACGCGAACCTGCGCAGGTCGGCCCGTGCGGCGGTGGCCGCGGGAGCGCGGGTGCAGCGGGCGCTGGAGATCCTCGGTGACGACGCCCCCGAGCACCTGGTGATCGCCGGGCGGCTGCGGGTGGAGCACAAGCAGGCCTCGCTGGAGGAACTGGGTCAGATCGCCGATCCGCCGCTGACCAAGGACGCCATCGCCGGCCGGATCCGGCGGCTGCTCGCCATGGCCGACAAGCGGGCCTCCGACCTCGGCATCGCCAGCACCGACGCCAACCTCACCGCCGAAATGCTCGCCCCGTGACCCCGTGCGCACCGCTTCCCTGACCGATTCGGCGTGACCATCGTGACCCTGTACGCACCAGGTCCCTTGACCGGCGTGGCTACGCACGGGGTTCCCTGGTCGTATGGGGCGTGACCATCGTGACCCTGTACGCACCAGGTCCCCTGACCGGCGTGGCTACGCACCAGGTTCCCTGGTCGTATCGGGCGTGACGATCGGGATCGCGGCAACGCCGGTCCACCGAGCGGTTCGGGTGCGGTGTCCGAGGTCGGGCCGTGCTGTTCGCCGGCCGGTTCCAGCAGGCTGTCCTGGCTCCGGGCGTGCCGGTTCGACGGCCGGCTCCGGCATGACCTTTGTGCCGTGGGCCCGCCGGTCCGTTGGCCGCTTCGGGTGGGGTCTTGGTGCTCGGGCCTGGCTGGTCCGTGGGCCTGGTGCGAGTGGGGTCGTTGTGACTCGGGCCTCGTCCGTTCGCCGGCTGGTTCGGCGATGGTCTTCGGGGTTCCCGGACGCGTCGGCTTCGGGGCGGGGTCGGCTCGGGTGATCGTGGTGGCGGGTGGGGGTGGTCGGGCCTCTGAGCTGGGAGGATGTCGTGGTGTACGGGCGGGGCTCGCAAAGGGGAGAGCCACGTGGTCTACACCAATTATTACCCGGTAGGGTTATCTGAGGTTTCAGCCCGCCATGGCGCCGGCAGGCCGGCGCACGAAGTTCGAGGAGATCTGTTTCCGTGAGCATCCGCGTAGGCATCAACGGCTTCGGCCGTATCGGCCGCAACTTCTGGCGAGCCGTAGCGGCCAGCGGTAAGGACATCGAGGTCGTCGCGGTCAACGACCTGACCGACAACGCCACCCTTGCCCACCTGCTCAAGTACGACAGCATTCTTGGCCGCCTGCCGTACGAGGTGAAGAGCAGCGCCGACGAGATCACCGTCGACGGCAAGGCGATCAAGGTGTTCGCCGAGCGCGACCCTGCCAAGCTGCCCTGGGGCGAGCTGGGCGTCGACGTGGTCGTGGAGTCCACCGGCCTGTTCACCGACGCCGCCAAGGCTCGGGTCCACGCCGACAACGGCGCCAAGAAGGTCATCATCTCCGCCCCCGCGAAGGGCGAGGACATCACCATCGTCATGGGCGTCAACCACGACCTGTACGACCCCTCGGCGCACACGATCATCTCCAACGCCTCCTGCACGACCAACTGCCTGGCCCCCATGGCGAAGGTCATCAACGACACCTTCGGCATCGAGAAGGGTCTGATGACCACGATCCACGCCTACACCCAGGACCAGAACCTGCAGGACGGCCCCCACAAGGACCTGCGCCGCGCCCGCGCCGCCGCCCTGAACATCGTGCCGACCTCCACCGGCGCCGCCAAGGCGATCGGCCTGGTGCTCCCCGAGCTCAAGGGCAAGCTCGACGGCTTCGCGCTGCGGGTGCCGATCCCCACCGGCTCGGCCACCGACCTGACCGTCGACGTCAGCCGTGAGACCTCCGTCGAAGAGGTCAACGCCGCGATCAAGGCCGCCGCCGAGGGCCCGCTGCGCGGTTTCCTCACCTACACCGAGGACGAGATCGTGTCGTCCGACATCGTCACCGACCCCTCCTCCTGCATCTTCGACGCCGGTCTGACCAAGGTCATCGGCAACCAGGTGAAGGTCGTCGGCTGGTACGACAACGAGTGGGGTTACTCCAACCGCCTCGGTGACCTCATCGAGCTGGTGGGCGCGCAGCTCTGATGCGGACCATCGACTCCCTCGACGTCAAGGGTCGGCGCGTGCTCGTGCGCGCCGACCTCAACGTCCCCCTCGACGGGGACACCATCACCGACGACGGCCGCATCCGCGCCTCGGTCCCGACGATCACCTCGTTGGCCGAGCGCGGCGCGCGGGTGGTCGTCTGCGCCCACCTCGGCCGTCCCAAGGGCAAGGTCGCGCCGGAGTTCTCGCTGGCTCCGGTGGCCGCGCGGCTGGGTGAGCTGCTCGGCCGCCCGGTGAAGTTCGCCGAGGACGTCGTCGGCGACTCCGCCCGGAGCACCGTCGAGGGCCTGGCCGACGGGGAGGTCGCCCTCCTTGAGAACCTCCGCTTCGAGCCGGGAGAGGAGTCCAAGGACGACGAGGTGCGGGGCGCGTTCGCGGGCCGCCTCGCCGAGCTGGCCGAGCTCTACGTCGGCGACGGGTTCGGCGCGGTGCACCGCAAGCACGCCAGCGTCTACGACGTGCCCAAGCGCCTCCCGCACGCCGCGGGCGGGCTGGTCGTGGCCGAGGTCGAGGTTCTGAAGAAGCTCACCGAGGAGCCCGCCAGGCCGTACGCCGTCGTGCTCGGCGGGGCCAAGGTCTCCGACAAGCTCGGCGTGATCGCGAACCTGCTCGGCAAGGTCGACCGCCTGATCATCGGCGGCGGCATGGCGTACACCTTCCTCAAGGCCCAGGGCCACGAGGTCGGCAACTCCCTGCTGCAGGCCGACCAGCTCGACCAGGTGCGCGGTTTCATCGCCGAGGCCGACAAGCGCGGGGTCGACCTGGTGCTCCCGGTCGACGTGCTGGCCGCGACCGAGTTCGCCGAGGACGCCGAGCACGAGGTGGTCGAGGCGACGGCGATCCCCGCCGACCGCGAGGGCCTCGACATCGGCCCGAAGACCCGCGAGCTGTTCGCGGGCAAGCTGGCCGACGCCGCGACCGTCTTCTGGAACGGCCCGATGGGCGTGTTCGAGTTCGACGCGTTCTCCGGCGGCACCCGTGCGGTGGCCGAGGCGCTGATCGCCTCGGACGCGTTCACCGTGGTCGGTGGTGGCGACTCTGCCGCCGCCGTGCGTAAGCTCGGTCTCCCCGAGGACGGCTTCTCCCACATCTCGACCGGTGGCGGAGCCAGCCTCGAATACCTTGAGGGCAAGACCCTCCCCGGACTCGCCGCCCTGGAGGACTGAGCGATCCATGAGCACTGCCCGCAAGCCGCTCGTCGCCGGCAACTGGAAGATGAACCTCAATCACCTTGAGGCCATCGCACTCGTCCAGAAGCTGGCGTTCACGCTGACCGACAAGGACTTCGACCGCACCGAGGTGGCGGTCCTGCCGCCGTTCACCGATCTGCGCAGCGTGCAGACCCTGGTCGACGGTGACAAGCTCCGCATCGAGTACGGCGCGCAGGACCTGTCCGCCCACGACAGCGGCGCCTACACCGGTGAGATCTCCGGTTCGATGCTCGCCAAGCTGGGCTGCACGTTCGTCCTCGCCGGGCACTCTGAGCGGCGCGAGCACCACCGCGAGGACGACCAGCTCGTCAACGCCAAGGTGCAGGGGGCCTACCGGCACTCGCTCACGCCGATCCTGTGCGTGGGCGAGGGCCTCGCGGTCCGCCAGGCGGGCGGCCAGGTCGCCTACGCCTTGTCGCAGCTCGACGCCGCCCTCAACGGCGTGAAGACCGACCAGGCCAAGTCGCTCGTCGTCGCCTACGAGCCGGTGTGGGCCATCGGCACCGGCGAGGTGGCCACGCCCGACGACGCGCAGGAGGTGTGCGGGGCCATCCGCACGCGACTCGCCGAGCTGTACGACGACGAGGTGGCCGGGGGTGTCCGTATCCTTTACGGTGGGTCGGTCAAGTCCGGCAACATCGCCGGCATCATGGCCCAGCCCGATGTCGACGGAGCCCTGGTCGGTGGCGCGAGCCTGGACCCGGTCGAGTTCGCAAAGATCTGCCGTTTTGGCGAAATGTCGGGCTAGCTGAGCTGTTTCGGAGGTACGAGTTGACATCACGACGTACCCTCGAAGAGAAACTTTGAATCATCACCCCGGCGATCGCCGGGCAGGTCAGGTCGCGCTTCGGCGCGCGTAACAGGGAACAGGTCAACGGTGACTATCGGAATATCCATCGCCCTCATCCTGTCGAGCGCACTCATGGTGCTACTCGTGTTGCTGCACAAGGGCAAGGGTGGTGGCCTCTCGGATCTCTTCGGCGGCGGTTTCACGTCGTCGTTCGGCGGATCCTCGGTCGTGGAGCGGAACCTCGACCGGCTGACGATCATCACCGGCACGATCTGGTTCGTCTGCATCATCGCGCTGGGCCTGCTGCTCAAGCCGTAGCGGACCTACCGGCGTAGTGACCTTACCGGGGGTAACGGTCATTCCCGGAAAGCCTGACAGAGATTCTTTCCCCGTCCGTGGCGGGGCGATCAAGCGAGGAGTTCATCCGTGGGTAGTGGCAACGCGATCCGTGGTAGCCGTGTCGGCGCCGGTCCGATGGGGGAGGCCGAGCGTGGCGAGGCGGCCCCTCGCGTGCGGGTCTCGTTCTGGTGCGCCAACATGCACGAGACGCGTCCGAGTTTCGCCAGTGACGCGGCCGTCCCTGAGTACTGGGACTGCCCTCGATGCGGTCTTCCCGCCGGTCAGGACGAGTCGGCTCCGCCCGCGCCCCCGCGCAACGAGCCGTACAAGACCCACCTGGCCTACGTGAAGGAGCGGCGCAGCGACACCGACGGCGCCGCGATCCTCGCCGAGGCTCTGGAGCGGCTTCGCAACAACCGTTCGCCCTGGTAGGTCTCTGCCGGTAGTGCGTTGAAACGAGCGATGCCCTCGCGGGTGACCCGCGGGGGCATCGTCATCCGGCAGGCCCGCGGGCTCAGGCCGGGCGCTCGTAGACGGCCTCGCCGCCGACGAAGGTCATGGCCACCTTGGTGGTCCAGATCTCCTTGGCCGGCAGGTCGAACGGGTCGCGGTCGAGCACCACCAGGTCGGCGCGGTTGCCCTCCGCGATGACGCCGGCCTCGTCGTCGTGGTTGATCCAGGCCGATCCCGCGGTGTACGCGGTCATCACGGTGGCGAGGTCGAGGCTCTGCCCCGGCAGGAACGGGGTCTGGGCCGTCGGGTAGCCCGCGTGCACCGACCCGCCCGGCTCGGTGCGGTTGACCGCCACGTGCATGCCCTGCAACGGGTCGGCCGAGGAGACCGGCCAGTCGCTGCCCGCGCACAGCCGCGCGCCCGTACGCACGAGGTCGGCGAACGGGTACTGCCAGGACGAGCGCTCCTCCCCGAGGTAGGGGATGCACAGCTCGTCCATCTGCAGGTGGTGGGTCGCCCACAGCGGCTGGAGGTTGGCGGTTACGCCGAGCCGCGCGAAGCGGGGCACATCGGAGGGTTCGACGATCTGCAGGTGGGCGATGTGGTGCCGGTTGCCGGGCGCCGTCCCCTCCAGCGCGTCCAGGGACTCCCGTACGGCGCGCTCGCCGATGGCGTGGAAGTGCACCTGGAAGCCGAGGCGGTCCAGCTCGGCGACGTAGCCCTTGAGCAGGGCCGGGTCCACGTACGACAGGCCGCGCTGGTCGGGGCCGCAGTTGCAGTAGGGCTCGATGACGGCGGCGGTGAAGTTCTCCGCGATGCCGTCCTGCATGATCTTCACCGATCCGGCGGAGAACCGCCCTCCGGTCCGGGAGCGGCGCTCGGTCATCTCCTCGATCTGCTCTGCGCCCCTGGTCCGGTCCCACCACAGGGCGCCGACGACGCGCGCCCTCAGCCGCCCCGAGCCGGCGGCGGACAGGTAGGCAGGGAAGAAGTCGTCGGAACCCGCGTACGAGCCGACGATCGCGTCCTGCCAGCCGGTGATGCCCAGGGAGAACAGGTACGACTGCGCGTCCATCAGGGCCGCGTCGACGTCGCCGGCGGTCGGCCGGGGGGTGAGCAGGCCGACCAGGTCCATGGCGCCCTCGTGCAGGACGCCGCTCGGCGTGCCGTCGGGGTCGCGCTCGATCCGGCCGTCGGCGGGGTCGGGCGTCTCGGCGGTGATCCCGGCGATCGAAAGGGCGCGGGTGTTCACCCAGGCGGCGTGGTGGTCGCGCTGGATCAGGTAGACGGGCCGGTCCACGAAGTCGAGCTGCGTGCGGTGGGGGAGCCCGCCGGGGAAGGCGGCCATGTCCCAGCCGCCGCCGTCGATCCACTTCTTGTCCGGGTGTTCCTTGGCGTACACCGCGACCTTCTGGACGTAGGCGGCGAGGCCGAACACCTCCGACAGCTCGCACTTCGACCGTTCGAGCCCGGCCTGCACCGGGTGGATGTGGGCGTCGGTGAAACCGGGCGTCAGCAGCCTGCCGGCGAGGTCCACCGTCTCGTGGCCGGGGCGCGCCTGACCCGCGACGTCGGCCTCGGCGCCCACGGCGGCGATCCGCCCGTCCCTGACCAGCACCGCCTCGGCGAACGCGTCCGGGCCGGTGGATCCGGGGTGAGCGGGATATGGGGGAGCGACGGGCAGGCGTGTCGAGCCGGTGAACACGCGTCCGCCGCGGAAGAGCAGATCGGTCATCGAGAATCCGGGGTCCCGCGCCCGCAGGGGTGCGGGACCCCTCCTCCTACCTGTTGATCGTGATGGTGGTGGTGCCGGTGTCGCTCGCCGTCGAAGGGTTCGCTCACCGTGGGCGCGCGTCGGCCGGGGGCGGAGCCGACCAGATCTCCGCAGCGGGGAACGCGACCGCTCGTATCGCCACATCCTGCTATATCCGTCGGCCGCTCCGCAGCCTGCCACCGGAAAGCACGGCGATTCACGACACGTCGTATGAAAGCGCGCGTTCAGGAGCAAAGCATGTAAACGAAACCGCCGGCTCATCCCTGTGTAGCAGCTTTGTAACAGTCCGACGGCATTCTGGTGACCAGACAACAGGGGGTTTTGATGGGGTTCTTGCGGATTCGTACCACGGTTGACGAGCGGCCGGGCCGGTTGGCCTCCCTCACCGCCGCGCTCGCGGCCAGGGGCGGCAACATCCTTGGACTCAGCGTCCAACCTGACACCGACGGCACCGTGGACGAGTTCGTCGCGGACATCCCGGCGTCCGCCGAGACCGTGCGCGAGGCCCTGGAGGCGGCGGGCGGCCGGCGCGTGCAGGTCGTGCCCGCCACCGCCCACGAGCTGACCGACGAGCCCACCCGCGTCCTGCTGCTCGCCTCCCGCCTGCGGGCCGCGCCCTGGCGCCTGCCCGAGGTGCTGGCCGACCTGCTGCGGGCCGACGACGCCCGCTGGGTGTACGGGGCCGACATGTCGTCCGACCTGCCGGACCCGACGCTGCTCACCGTGCCCGTCGCCTCGCGCCGCGCCGTCCGGCTCCGCAGGAGCGGGCTCTCGTTCACGCTGACCGAGGCCGCCCGGGCGGCGGCGCTGGTACGGCTGGCGCAGCCTCCGGCCGAGGCCACGGCGGCGGAGCGCCCGGTGCTGCTCAGCGACGGGGTGGAGGTGCAGGTGCGCCCCCTCACCCTCCTCTACCGCGAGGCCGTGCGCGACCTTCACGACCGGTGCTCTCCCGACTCCCGGAGGTTCCGCTACTTCACCTCCATGCCGGCCCTGCCGCCGCGCATGTTCGACCGGCTCTGCGACCGCGACCGGGGGCACTCGCTCGTCGCCGGGTACGACGGCCAGGTGGTGGCCCTCGCCAACCTGATCTTCACCCAGGATCCCGGCATCGCCGAGATGGCGTTCCTGGTCGAGGACCGGTGGCAGGCGCGGGGCCTCGGGGGCGCGCTGGCCCGCATGCTGCTCCAGGAGGCCTGTGACCTCGGCTTCGCGGAGGTCAGGGCGACCCTGCTCTCGGACAACGTGCGCATGCGCCGCCTGCTGCTCTCCCTCGGCGCGACGCTGGCCTACACCGAGGACCCCGGTGTGCTGGAGGCGCGGATGGCCGCGGGCACGCTGGTGCCGGCGACCCGCGACCCGGCCGCGGGATCGCGGCGGTTCACCTGATCACGTGGGGTCCGCCTCGCCCGTACTCGCGCCGGTGCCCGTCTCGCCCGGGGCGGGAGAGGCCGGCGGTGCCGGGGGCGCGGGCGGGACCCCCATGGCGTCGAGCCTGCGCTCTATGCGGTCGAGGCTTTCCTGGATGCGCTCCAGGCGCGAGCCCAGGCCCTGCGCGGGGGTGAACAGGACGGTGTCCTCGGCGGGGTTGGCGAGGCGGCGGACCCTGCGGGTCTCCGCTCCCTCGATGAGCTGCTCGCGCACCTGCTGGAGGTCGACCTCCTGGAGCGACAGCACCTGGACGGCGACCCCCTCGCCCTCCCGGACCAGACCGAGCAGGATGTGCTCGGTGCTGATGTAGTTGTGGTGCAGTTGGAGGGCTTCGCGGAGGGACAGTTCGAGGACCTTCTTGGCGCGCGGGGTGAAGGGGATGTGCGCCCCGGGTGCGCCTTCCCCGGGCCCGACGATCTCCTCGACGTTCGTCCTGACGTCGTCCAGGCTGAGGCCGTGGCCCTTCAGCACCGTCGCCGCGAGCCCCTTGCCCTCACCCAGGAGGCCGAGGAGCACGTGCTCGGTGCCGATGTAGTCGTGGTTGAGCCGCCTGGCCTCTTCCTGGGCGGCGACCACGGCACGACGGGCGGAATCGGTGAAGCGCTCGAACACGGGAAGCCTCCGCGTGCGTCCGGTGAAAGTCGGCCGGGCCGCTGGCATGGGGGACCGGCTCGGTACGGCTTCCTCCACTATGCGGCAAACAACCCCGCCACGCCCAGGCATCCGAAGGGCACCGGTGATGCTGCGTCGTCGGGGGCTTCCACCGGAGGCGACCTGTCACCGCACTAGGAGCTGTTTGGAGTTCGGATCATGTGGTTGAGGTGAGGAGCTTCAGCCACATGATCGAGCCTCGGAGGTGGAGTCCGGCCTCGTAGCTTT
>NZ_JBEZFH010000233.1:0-11308 GCF_040649355.1 Sphaerisporangium sp. NPDC049002
GCAGCGACACCGCCTGGCCGAGACCCGCCCGGTACCGGGCGGCCACCGCCTGCAGGTCGTCGCGCACCGCGAGCATCGCCGCGATCTCGTTGTCCAGGTCCGCGATGTCGTCCTCGACCCTGTCGAGCCGGTACCGGACGTACTTGGAGGACGCAGCGGTCACCGGGGCGGCCGTGATGTCGATAAGCTGGGTGTTCACGTTTCCGATCTCCTTGGTTTGGTTGCCGCCCCGCGCCCGGCATGGCGCGGGGCGTCGTGCATCAGGGGGTGGCGGGGGCGGGGCGGATCTGACGGAGGCCGACCAGCCGGGGCTGCCCGGACTCGCCGGGCTGGTACAGCCACACCGCGTCGCCGTCGTAGCCCTCGACGACCCACACCCCGTCGTGGCCGTCCCAGGTGACTCGCGCGCCGATGGCGGGCATCCACGGACCGGTCATGACGCCTCCCGGAGTGCGGCCTTCCGGCGGCGGGCGTTGTAGTCGTTCGTCCACTTGGCCAAAGCCGCCCGGCAGGGCTCGCATCGGCAGCCGTGGTTCTTGTAGGTGTTGGCCTTGCCGTGCCCGGCACGGTCCGCCCGCGAAGGGTCGGACTTCGCCCTCGCGCGGGACTTCCGGACCGTCTCGGCGTTCTTGGCGCGGCAGGCGTCGCAGCGGCAGCCCGCGAGGTACAGGCGGTACCTGCCGTGGCCCACGTCGCCGTCGAACACCCTGCGATCGGTGGTTGCCTGGACCTCTGGCAGCAGCCCGAGCATGGCCAGCAGTTCCCGGCAGTCCGCAGCGTCGCGGGCGTTGGCGGCCACGGTCAGCGCAGCCGCTCTCTCCTCGATGTGGGTCATGACGCCTCCTGGGTCTGCTCGCGCCAGGCAGCCCCAGCGGCGGCGCGTTCAGCAGCAGCGCGCGGGCGGGTGGTCTTGTCGTGCGACTCGATCAGCCAGCCGTCAGCAACCGACTCGGCCGGGTTGTCATGCACGTGGTCGTGGCAGGCCCGGCACAGGCACACGCACTCGGCCGGGTCCAGGATGTCCGCCCCGTGCGAACGCTTGCGGGGTTCGTGGACGTCCCGCGACCAGGCGCGACGGCAGCGCTCGCACAGCGGGTACTTCTTCAGGAGCCGCTCGACCAGCCGGGCCCGCTCGCGGTTCTCCCGCTGCCGCTTGGCCGACACCTGCTTGATCCGAGTCCGGCGCGCAGGCGGCTGGCCGCCCTCGAGGGGCTTGTACCGCGCGAGGGGTTGGGTGCCGCGCTTGATCCCGGAGCGATTCATCGCCCACCGCCGCGGTACGAGTCGTACATCGCCTTGGCGTTCACGTTCAGCGACCGCATCAACTCGACCTGGGCCTTCACCTGCCAGGCGTAATCCACGGCGTTGGCCCGAGCGATCCGCGCCTCCCGAAGCGCCCAGTACGGGTCAGGGATCCGGTCGGCGAACCAGGCGTCCTGCTCCTTCTGCGACACCTGGCCGACCTTGCGGCCCACCTCCGGGGCGTCCTCATCCAGCAGCAGGACCGACCGGGCCTCCAGGTAGGTGCGCTCGGCGGTCAGCTCGGCCTCGCGGGCGCGTTTCACCTTCAACTGCGCCATGCCGAGCTCGTTGTTGAGCATCTTCAGGAACACGTCGGTGTCGGCCGGGGTGAGCACGACGTCGGCGGACAGGAACTCGAAGCTCCCCGTCTCCTCGTTGCGGGCGAAGACGCTCATTCGGCACCGTCCTTGTCTGCTGGTTCCAGGGCGGGCAGAAGCCCGCCGATCAGCTCCCACAGCTCCCCGGACTGCCAGGCGGCGGACACCAGATCGGCCGCGTCGTCGGCGAGCGTCACGGCCACGGTCGGCTCGCCGGCCACGACGGTGATGCCGGGGATCTCCTCGCCGTCAGCGGTCACCGCCGTGCCGGTCTTCTTGGCGGCGGTCAGGACCGCTGAGACGTAGGCGGGGCGGACGCGTGTGGTGCGGACCGTTTCCAGCTCGTCGGCCCGGTGCGTCTTCACCCACTCGGCGAAAGCCGCCTGGTCGGTCACGGTGGCGCGTACGGCGCCCTTCTTCACCTGGATGGCCCCGGCGGGGTGGTCGGCGACGACTCCGTTGAGACGGTCGCCGACGACCCACGTGGTGCGGACTTGGTCGCGGTCGGCGCGGTCGGCCTTGGCGAGGATGTCGGCCAGCACCGCCGACACGATCAGGCGCACGGCCTGCTCGTCGCGGGTCACGCGGCCTCACTCCCCGCCGTGAGCTCGGACTTGAGCGTCTGGACGCGACCGCGGATGTGGCCTTCCTCGGGCGGGGTGATCTGTCCGGCCTTCACGGCGGCGGTGACCGCACGCCAGACCTTCTCCAGGTCGGCGAGGCTGGTGTGGTCCTCGGCCATCCGCAACAGCTCTTTGGCCACCTCGGACAGGTTGTCCAGGTCCGGCGGCTCGTCCCCGGCCTGCATCGCCGTCATCTCACGGGCCCGGGATTTCGCCGGGTCGCACTTGAGCAGGTCGAAGACGAGCCGCTCCAGGGAGAAGTCATGGATGGGCTGGGGCTTGTCCACCCCCGGGCGTAGACCGGCGTGCACCGAGCGGGCGCCAACGACCATCGGGGGGTGTTCGCGGGACATCCGCACCCACACCGACGCGTCGAACGCCAGGTTCTTGTGCCCTTCGACCTTGTAGTCCTTGGACCCTTCGACCGGCCGGCCGGAGGCGTCGAGGGCGGCGACCTCCTTGCCCCGGGCGGTCATCACGACGATGCCGGGGAACGTCATGAACATCGTCATCAGCCGCCGGTGGCGGGCGGTGGCGTCGTTCCACAGGTTCATCGGGACCGAGACTTCGGCGTTCGGGTCCTTGCGCAGGCGCTCCTGATTGCTTCGCGACCCTTTGGCGCGGTTGCCCGCCCAGTCCTTCAGCAGGTCCCACTCGGCGGTCATCGAGTCGATGACCAGCACCACCGGTGGTTCACCGGCGTCGGCGGCGCGGCGGGCCTCGTCGCGGACCGCGGTGACCGAGCTCAGGATGTCGGCCCAGGTGCCGTCGTGCTCAACGACCAGGTATCGGACGCCGGGAATGGCGCCGTACTCGTCGGCGGCGGCCTCGTTGAGGTCGAGCCAGTAGGTCTGGCCGACACGCTCGCTGGCGGACAGTTCGGCGGCGGCCCGGGACTTGCCGGCCTTCTCCCCGCCTTCGAGCAGGATCAGCGGCCAGGGGACGGCGCCGGTGGGCTTGCGGGTGCGGAGGGGGGTCACTGGTCACCGTCCAGGTCGTCGGCGCGGTCGCGGCGGTCCTGCTCGGCGTCGGCGACGTCCTGCACCCGGGCCGCGAGCCGCGCGCGGGCGAGCATCCGGGCGGCGTTGGCCTTAGCCCGTGACGTGACGTCGAACTCGGCTGCGAGGTCGGCCAGGTGCTCGCCGGCGGGGTCGCGGTGTTGGGCGGTCACAGGGCACCCCCAGCGGGCGGCGCGGGGCTGCACTTGTCGGCGGCGCCGCGCAGTTCGGTGACCACCTGCTCGCGGGTTCGGAGCCCGTCCCACCGGTCCAGGTGCCTCTCGGCGTGCACGAACCGGTTGGGGGTGTCGTCGATCCCGTACCGCAAGTGCCTGGCCAGGGCGAGCATCGCCTGGTTGGCGTGGTCGTGCGCGTTGATGCCGGTCCCGGCGGCCATGCGGATCGCGGTGACCGGGGTGACGTGGATGCGGTGCTGGGTGGCGATGATGTCGGCGGCAGTGCGCAGGATCTGCGCGGACGTGGCGATCATCGGGCACCTGCCGTCGCAGCAGCGCAGGCGAGCGTGAGGTCCACGCCGTGCCGCAACGCGGACTCGTCCAGGGCGACCACCAGTCCGTACGGGTCGCCGTCGTGCTCGAACAGCTCAACCACGAACCCCGCGTCGCGCAGGGCGGGGATCCAGTTGCCGAGCATCTGCCGGGTCACCGACCGGCCGGTCCCGGACAGGGCCCCGTCGCGGCGGGTGATGACCACCACGTGCCCGGTGTCGTCCTGGTGCTTGAGGATGTCGAACCCGTCGCCGGTCGCGTGGTACGGCTGGATGCCGGCGTCCACTAGGGCGTCCCACACCTTGTCGCCGAGGACGTCGGCCTGCGCGTGCCAGGCCTCCCAACGCTGCGCGCCGGGCAGCGCGTCGACCGCCTGCTCGGCGACCAACGTCTGCGCCCACCCGTCCGCCTGAACCTCGCGGGTGCCGCGGGCGAGGGTGCCCTCGCGGGTGGCCGGGTCCAGGGCGGTGATGACCACGCTGCGGTCGTAGGTGACGGTGTAGATGTCACCGACCATCAGGTCGGCCGCCACCTCGGGGACCAGGGGGATCACGCGGTCACCGCCGCAGCCTGCTCGGCGTCGGCGGTGGCGAGCAGGCTGCCGCACTGCCACTCCACGTCCTCGACGGTGACGGTGCGCTTCACCTTGGGGACGGCGGCGAGCGCCTGCGGGTCCGGCTCCTCGATCTCGACCTCGCGAGTGCCGGTGACCACGCGCTCGCACACGTTGGAGCGCATCGCGATCCACTTGACCTTGACGCCATGAACGTCAGCGACCAAGTCGAGGTAGGTGTCGCGGGGCTCCTTGCGGACCGTTCCGGGCATGACCCTGGCGAACACCGCCGCACCCCGGCGGTCCTCCTCGCCGAGCTCGATGAAGTCGATCGCGCCACCGCGACCGTCGTAGGGCAACGGCAGGTCGGGGTGGTTCTCCAGGATGTCGGCGAGGGCGCGCAGGCCCTTGATGTACTCGGCGCGGTCGCTCATCGGGTCACCGCCGCGCGGGTCTCGACGAGCGTGGCGGCGTTCCGGATGGTGGAGACGATGTCGACCCGTCGGCGCGGCCCGGTCCACCCGTTCAGCCACCGGTCGTCGCAGGTGCCCCCCTGCCAGTGGTCGACCAGCGCGGCCAACGCCTCCTGGCGCAGGACGAAGCCGTTGTTGGTCAGGGTGAGGCGGTTGAGGGCGCCGTACAGGTCGGGCGGGGTGATCCGGTCGCAGGTCAAGGTGTCGAGGCGGTCCGCCAGCTTGCGGAGCACGTCCGGGACGGACGGCAGCACGTAGGCGGGTTCGGTGCGGACCGGCTCCGGCTCGACGTCGATCGAGGTCTCGGCGCGGCTCGCCAGCTTCACCACCAGGGCGCGAGCCACGGCCTCGACGCCGCCCGCCTGCGCGACCCAGTTGGTGAACTCGGCGCCGTGCAGCCGGACGAACTTGCCGTCGTGGCGTTCGACGACGACGCGCTCCCACGGGAGCGTCAGGCCGGGGAGGTCGGCGAGCTCGGGGACATCGCCGACCTCCTCCACGGAGATCGTGCGGGCGGGGGTGGGGGTCTGGGTTACCTTGGTGTTCAAGGCTCACCAGCTCCTCTCTGTCGATGGGAGTGGTTCCTGTTGGTGGGTCAGCGGGTCTCGGCCTCTTGCCAGGTCGGGGCCCGCAGTCATGCGGGGGTTCAGCGGGAGGTCACGACGCCCTCCGGGGCTCCTTGATGAGCCACGGGGTGGGGTGTGCGGCGCACAGCCGGGCCAGGAGCGCGAGCTGCGACGCCGACGGCGGCGGCGCCTGGGAGACGGCGAGTTCGGCGGCGGCGGCGATTTCCGCCTCCATCGATGCAAGGCGCGCGGCCTGCTTCTGCTCGGGGGTGAACTGAGCGCTCACTGCCCTGCGGCGGGGTGTTCGCCGAGGTGAGTTGCTTGTCACCTGTGCGCCACCCGTGTTGATCTCATGAGCGCTCATCAGGCAGACTCCTGCCTGACTTCCTCACTTCGAGTCAGGAGGTCCTCAACACCTACGTCGAGGGCCTTCGCGAACGCGTCGAGGACGTCGGGGAGCGGCCTGTTTCTGCAGCTCTCCGCGCGCACTACTTGGAACCGGGAGACGGGTGTGCCTTGGTCGCTGCAGAGCTGGGCGAGTGCGTCCTGAGTGAGCCGAGCCCTTACGCGTGCCCGCCGGAGTTTTCTCCCGTCGAAGGGGAGGTCGAGTAGTGGTGTACCAGCCATGAGCGCACACTATCGCTCATCGCTCATGAGCGCTAGTCACCGCTCATGATTGCTCGTGTGTCCCCCCGGCTTGATGTGTTCGGACCTGCCAGTGTGCGCTAATGTGCGCTTATTCGAAGGAGCGAGGGACATGCTGATGACCACGAGGAGCAGCACCGACCGCCTCAACGAGCAAGGCAGGAAGGCGCTCGACGCCCGCATGCACGACCTGCGGATGCTCTACAAGGACGTCGCACCGCTGGCGGGGATGTCACTCGCCCACCTCAGGCGCATCCTCAAGGGTGACCAGCCCATCACCCCACACATGGCGGCCGGGCTCGAATACGCGCTCAAACTCCGCAGAGGCACCATCGCCAAGTTGCTCGCCGGCGGCACCCTGATCCCCGTGGGGGAGACCAAGGGCGCCAGACGCGGCAAGAGCCTCGCCCAGCTCCTTGTGGAGCGCGGCCTGGTGGCGGCGGACGAGGTGACCCTCGACGACGAGGTCATGGACCCAGGTATCTGGGAGATCCTGGAGATGGACGAGCTCTCAGAAAAAGCGAAGGACGACTTCCTGAGGGCGTACATGCTGATGCGGCGGTCGATTCTTTCGGTGCGGGAGGAAGTGAAAAGGCCGCGAGGTTGATCCCCGCGGCCTTTTCGTAAGGGTTCGCTACCAGACCATCCGGGACTGCCCCGTGTCCGCTCCGCTCCCCATGAACGCCGAACGTCGTTCGTCTCGATCCAGCAGGGCCTCTACCTGCCCTTTGGCCAATGCCTGGAGGACGCGCTCGGTCGTGCGCACACCGGTCTGCTCGCCATGATGCGCGATGGCGCCTTCTATGCGCTCCGCGCACGCCGCGAATCCTGCGGTAAGGGTGTCCTTAGTGGTTCGGGTGTGGTGACGGATAGCCGCGATGGTGAGGGAAACGGCAGCGATGACGCACATCAGTGCGACCCCGTCGCCGCGAAGGATTTCCATGCGGGTGGATGCGTCGACACCGAGCACGGCAATGGCTAAAAGTCCGGTGGTGATGAGGATCCCGTCATATCGCCCCATAGTGTGCAACCTCCTGGGCCACGAACCTGGCCCTTGTTGTGTACGGCCCGACCCCCCGGGCGATAAGTCAGGAACTTTACGCCACAACTTGTTGAGCCAAAAGCCGTGCTTGTCGCACAAATTCGCGACCATCGACCGGCAAACCGCATAATTTTGCATAGCGCGAATGCCCGGTTACGGTTCGTGCAGCTTGACGGCCTACAGTGCGTAGGACATCCGCATTGGTTCCCTTTGTCGGGAACGATCCAGGTGACAGAAACCTGTCCAGTTGGACAGCCCGTTGACACGGCACTGAGATCACTGTGGGGCCGATTGTCCACTTCCACCAGTGACAGCAAGCGCTTGGCCGACTACGATCCGATGAGCGTCGCTGGTCGCTGGGCGAGCGCAAAACGGCCACACGATCGCACCGCCACGACCCCCTGGGCGCCCGTGATCGTGTGGTCCCGGAAGGGAGAGGCGGCCCCGAGCACGGCAACTGCCCGGGGTCGCCGCCCCAACGGCGAGACCGAAACTCCGCCTCGCCGGGCCTACTCGACGATCAACGCCTTGCGGTCCGCCGGGAGCACCGTCACATCGCCGTTTCGTTCCACCACCAGGACCGGCGTGCCAGGCGTCAGCCCCATGGCGTGCATCTCCCCCTCAGTCGGCATCCTCGCGGCGATGCGCGTCCCCTTGCCCACCGGTTCGTCGGTCACCTCAGCCTCTTCGCGTACGCGCGTCCCCACGCCCCTGACGGTGACGACCTCACCCGTTGATCGCAAGAGGGCCAGGGCATCTCTCACCGTGTCCTTGCCGACCTCGTGAATCTGCGCCAAGCGTCCTTCGGAGGGCAGCAGTTCGCCGGGCTGGTACTTCCCGGCCGTGATCTCCTCACGCAAGATTCGGGCCACCCGGCGGTACACCGGCTCGTACACGGTCACGATCTTGGAAGATAGGGGGCCCTATGATCCCCTCCCCCTTCGGCCATAGGGCCATAGGGCCATAGGTGCCATTGGCCTGCTACAAGACGTCAGCCCGCCACGTCAGCCGCACCGACTCGGCATCGGCATACCCACGCCGCCCAGCCCCCAGCGGCATGATCTCAACGCTCTCGAACAGGCCACGCAGGAACTCCCGCCGCTCGGCCACATCCCACGCCGCCCACTGCGCACGGGCGGCCTCCTCGCTACCCAGGCGCGCGGGAGCCACCACCCGCCGGCCGCGCAGATGACGCGACCGCCCCTCCAGCCCGGCGATGTCCGCCAGGATCCGCCGCTCCACGGCGGCCAGCCCGGTGGCCGACAACCCGCCGGTCGCAGCCTGGTCGTACAGGCCGTCCAGCCGGGCCCGCAGCTCGCCGATCTGCCCAAGGATTTGCTCATGGCCGTCGTCCTGCGCCTCGCCACCACGGGCAAGCACCTCCAGCTGGGCGGGCCGGGCCATCCACCTGACGGCGACCTCCTCCACATACCGCTCCACCCGCGCCTGGCCGCGCACCGCGTGCCGTCCCGGGGTGCGTTCCGGAGCGGTCGGCTGGCAGACATACCGCGCGCCGCCCCGGCCGTCCTCGACCTGCACCCGCATCCACCCGCCGCACAGCCCGCACGTCGCCAAACCGCTGAGCAGGTGCTTGACGCTGGAGTCACGGGCGCCCTGACGCTGCGGATCCGACAACCGGCCCATGCACGTGTAGTGCACATCCGGAGCGACGAGCGGCGGGAACCACTCCGGGCTGGGCACCACCCCCCCCTGGTGGCGCCGGTAGCCGATGTAGGCCGGGTTGAGCAGGATCGACCGCAACTGCGGGGTCCGCCAGATCCCGCCCTCGGGGGCCGGGATGCCGCGCCGGTTCAAGTCGACCACCACGGCCTTCTGGGTCGCTCCCCCCGCGAACCGCCCCGCGACCTCACGCACCACGCCGGCCCGGGTGTACGTCTCACCGATCCGAACCGTTTCCCGGCCGACCACACAGGCCGGGGTCAGCGCCACCCGCTTACGCTCGTCGGCCTCCTGGCCCACCAAGGCCCCGGTGCGCGGGTTGTACTGGCGCACGTAGCCGTACAGCACCTTGCCGTGCGGCCGCCCCTCGACCGCGTTGCCGCGCAGCCCCCGCCGAATCCTCTCCGAGAGCCTCTCGGTCTCGTACGCGTTGTCCACGCCGTCCTCGGCCAGCACCCGCCAGTCCCGCGCCACCCGCATGTCGTACGTCCGCCGGTGCGAGGTGACATGGATGAGCACGCCGAGCTCGCGGCAGGAGTCCAAGAACGCGATCCACTGCGACGCCTTGCGGTCCCCGCGGGAGGACTCCCACATCACCACCACGTCGAAGCGCGCAGCGTCGAGGTCTGCGAGGAACCGGTCCCAGTCCGGCCGGTCCACCCGGGCGAACCGCGACGCGCTACGGTGGTTGTCGGTGTAGGTCTCGGCGATCGTCCACCCGTTGCCGGCGCAGGCGTCCTCGTTGCCGGCGCGCTGCTCAGTCACCGACTTGCCGCGCTTGCCCTTGTCCTTGCTGGCCCGGTCGTATATCGCTGCACGTAGGACGGGCTGCAAGACCATCGGGACACCTCGTTCGTCTCGGTATGCTTAACTGTAGATAGCCGATGTGGTTTGTGTCCCCCGGGCCGCAATTACCGCCTTCACGGAATACCGTTCGGCTGGAGCCGTGTTGTGCCTCTCGCCGAGGAGGCGACCGCCACATCGGCCTAAAACGGAGCGCCCCGCAGGCTCGTCTTGCGGGGCGCTCCGTTGTACGACGATGTAACACTTTGTGGGCTGCCGTAACACAAGGTTTCCACTCAGCGCCGTATGGTTGGCATTGGCCGTCCGCACACCGGGAGAGTCCGTGCTGTATCGCATGACGAAGATCATCAGCAGTCCTGTGCTGCGCGTGCTGTGGCGCCCTCAGGTGACCGGGGCGCGCAACGTCCCGAGATCGGGGGCGGCGATCCTGGCCTCCAACCACCTGTCCATCCTGGACTCGGTGTTCCTGCCGCTCATGCTCCCCCGGCAGGTGACCTTCGTCGCCAAGTCCGAGTACTTCACCGGCAACCGCCTGATGGCCATGTTCATGCGGAGCACCGGCCAGGTGGCGATCGACAGGGAGAGCGCCTCGGCGGCGCAGGCCATGCTCGACTCGGCCATCCAGGTGCTCAAGGGCGGCGAGCTGTTCGGCATCTACCCCGAGGGCACCCGCTCCCCCGACGGGCGGCTCTACCGGGGCAAGATCGGCGTCGCCTGGCTGGCGCTGACGGCGGGCGTGCCGGTGATCCCGGTCGCGATGGTCAACACCGAGCGCGTACTGCCGCCCGGCGCCTCGGTCCCGAGGATCGCCAAGATCGGCGTGCGCATCGGCGAGCCGATGAGCTTCACCGGCGACCCCGGCAGGGCCAGGGACCGGCGCGTGGTCACCGACGAGGTGATGCGGGCCATCCAGCGCCTGTCGGGCCAGGAGTACGTCCCGGCGTACGCCTCCAGCCACAAGGAACGGGCCAAGGAGGCCGCCTGAGCCGGTCACACGGCGGCGAAGCGGCGAACACCGGCGAACACCCCGCGCTAGGCTCGTGGCGACGTCGACACACCCGGGGGTAACACGTGCCGCGCGGCCGTATCATCGCGATCACGTCTGTCACGACCGTGCTGGTGGCGGGGGCCGCCGCCGGTGGCGCCTACTACGTCCTGCACACCAGGGGCAGCGCGGCGCAGACCGCGAGCCACTTCGCCGGCGCCTGGAGCCGGGGCGACCTGGCCGCCATGCGGTCCGACCTCGCCTCGCCGGTGGCCGGGTTCGAGGACGCCTACGCCGAAACGGCCAAGAATCTCGGCGTCCAGAAGACCTCGGTCAGGCTGGGCGCGGTCAGCCCGGCCGGTGACGACCGGGCCAGGGCCGCCTACACCGCCACGCTGTCGCTGAAGGACGTCGGGCAGTGGACCTACACCGGCTCCCTGGAGTTGGTGGTCAAGGACCACTACTGGAAGGTCGCCTGGACTCCCGGGGCCGTGCATCCCGCGCTGACCGGCTCCACCCACCTGGCCCTGAAGACCACCTGGCCGCAGCGGGCCGCCGTGGAGGACTCCTCCGGCCGCCGCATCGACCAGGGCGACGTCGGCGGGTCGGTGCAGCAGCTCGTCGGCTACCTCGACAAGGCGACCGCCAAGGACGTGGCCAAGCTCGGCTCGTCCTACACGACCGGCGACCCCGTCGGCAGGGGCGGGCTGCAGGAGACGTTCCAGAAGGACCTGGCGGGCGTCCCCGGCACCGGCACGTACATGATCCAGGCGCAGTCGGGGGCCACGACGACGTTCACCAACGTCAAGGC
>NZ_JBEZFH010000234.1:0-11000 GCF_040649355.1 Sphaerisporangium sp. NPDC049002
CACGACAGACACCGGAACCCCGGGCAGCCGGCGGGGGGAGTTCCCTCCTCCCATGGTCCAGCCGGCCCGTCTCATCAGGAGACGGAGCACACCGACCCGGACGCCTCCCTGGCCTTCTATCGCGACACCCTCGGCTTCGAGGTCCGCAACGATGTCGGATACGGCGGGATGCGCTGGATCACGGTCGGACCCGCCGACCAGCCCAGCACGTCGATCGTCCTGGAGCCGCCGGCCGCCGACCCCGGCCTCACCGAGGAGGAGCGCCGGACCATCGCCGAGATGATGGCGAAGGGCAGCTACGTCCGCATCGTCCTGGCGACCGCCGACCTCGACGGCGCCTTCGCGCGGCTGGAGGCCAGCGGCGCCGAGGTCGTCCAGGAGCCGACCGAGCAGCCGTACGGGATCCGTGACTGCGCCTTCCGCGACCCCGCGGGCAACCTGATCCGCATCAACGAGCTGCGCTGAACGGTCGCCCGGACAGGGGCCGCTTTGGGAAGCCGGCCCTGGTCCTGGCCGTGCCGGTCCCGGAGCGCACCCGTCAGGTTGATCTCTGCCCGTCGAGCGTCTCGCGCAGGATGTCGGCGTGCCCCGCGTGCTGGGCGGTCTCGGCGATGACGTGCAACAGCACCCGGCGCACGCTGCGCACCGCTCCCGGCTCGTGCCAGGGCGCCTCCGGCAGCGGGTGCGTGGCCGACAGATCGGGGACGGCGGCGACGATCTCCTCGCTGCGGGCGGCGACCTGTTCGTAGCGCGCGAGGATCCCGGCCGGCGTGTCGCCGGGCAACATCAGGAAGTCGTTCTGGTGGTCGATCGCCCACTGCGGGACCTCGCGTGCGGTACCGGCCGCGAGGTCGGCCCAGGTGACACCGTCGGGCAGGTCGTAGCGCATCGCCGACGGGCCCTCGGCCACGAAGCGCATCCACCCTTCCTCGATGGAGGCGACGTGCTTGATCAGCCCGCCCAGGCACAGCGCGCTGACCGTAGGGCGCTCGGCGAGTCGCTCGTCGCTGAGCCCGCGGATGGTATTGGTCAGGGCGGATCGAACGGTCGCCAGCTCGGCGAGCAGCTCGCCTCGCTCGGCGTCGAGCGTTGAGGCAGGCGTGGTCGTGGCGCTCACGGTGATCGGGCCCTTCCAGTCGTTCTCGTTGTCTGGCACACGACGAGAATCACAGGGAAAGCGGCCAGGATGTGGCCGCTTCTCAGGGCAATATCGGAGTCATGCCGAAGACTTCCGCGCGACTGCTGTCGTTGCTCTCGCTGCTCCAGGTGCGCCGGGACTGGCCGGGGGCGCTGCTGGCCGAGCGGCTGGACATCAGCCCGCGCACCGTGCGCCGCGATGTCGACCGCCTGCGCGAGCTCGGCTATCCCATAGTGGCCTTCAAGGGGCCCGACGGTGGATACCGGCTCGACGCGGGTACGGAGCTGCCCCCGTTGCTGTTCGACGACGAGCAGGCCGTAGCTCTGGCCATCGCGCTCCAGATGGCCGCCACCGCCGGTGCCGGCGTCGAGGAAGCCGCGGCGCGCGCGCTGAACACCGTCCGGCAGGTCATGCCCGCACGGCTGCGCCGCCGGATCGACACCCTCCAGGTCACCGCGGTCGAGCGCCCCGCGATCCGGCCGGACCCACAGGTCGGCGGCAGCGTGCTCGCGGCTCTCGGCGCCGCCGTCCACGCCCGTGAGGTGCTGCGCTTCGAGTACGCTCCCGCGTCCCCGCCGGGGGTGGACGACGGCGTGCGGACCCCGCCCCGCCGGGTGGAGCCCCATCACCTCGTCGCCTGGGGCGGACGCTGGTACCTGGTCGCCTGGGACCTCGACCGCGACGACTGGCGCACCTTCCGCGCCGATCGGATCACCCCGCGCACCCCTGCGGGGCCCCGCTTCACCCCGCGTGAGCTGCCCGGAGGTGAGGTGGCCGCCTTCGTGGCCGGCAGGTTCCGGGGCTCCAACGGCTCTGCCGACTGGCCCTGCCGCGGCGAGGTGATCCTCGACCTCCCCGCCGCCGCGGTGTCCCGCTACACCCGCGACGGACTGGTCGAGGAGCTCGGTCCGGACCGCTGCCGGCTCGTCCTGGGCTCGTGGTCATGGACCGGCCTGGCCGCCACCATCGGCAGGTTCGACGCCGGCATCGAGGTCGTCGGCCCGGCCGAGCTCAAGGACGCCTTCGCGCGCCTGGCCCGCCGCTACGCCGACGCCGCGGGCGAGGGCCCCGCCAAGCCCTCAAGCCACTGAGGGGAGACGGGTCCAACGATCATGGAGTGAGGGAAGATCGGCCGTCGTCGCGGAGGGGCCTCGACTACTGCCTCATGATGAGCTTGCGTGCCATGGTGTCGACGCCGATGCTGGTCTGGAAGTCGTAGTTGCTGAGCTTCACCGCGTCGAGGTCCCGGTAGTACTCGCCGAAAATCGGGCGGATATGGCTGGGTAGGCTTCTGAGCTGGGAATCTGTGGGCCTGGCGGGAGGTCTTTCTTGGCGACGCAGGTGTTCGCGGACGAGGAGCTGAAGCGCCTGCGGGGGTTCCCGGAGATTGGCAGCGACGAGCTAGCGAGGTTCTTCACCCTGACTCCGGCGGATGTCGCGTTCGTCGATCCCGGTCGGGGCCGTGGTCCGGCGGACCGGCTCGGCTTGGCCGTGGCGTTATGTACCGTGGCTCGGGTTCGTGCCGGACAAGGTGCTTTCGGCCCCGCCGGTGGCGGTGGCCAGGCTGGCCGAGCAGCTCGGCGTCGACCCGGCCGGGCTGCGCTCGTACGGGCGGCGGGCGAAGACGCGGACCGAGCATTTGCGGCTGGTGGCGAAGTATCTGGGGTGGCGGCTGCCGACCACGCTGGAGCTCAAGGAACTAGACGAGTTCCTGCTCGCCAGGGCGATGGAACACGACTCGCCGACCCTGCTGTTCCGGCTCGGGTGCGAGTACCTGATCTCGGCACGCGTGATCCGTCCGGGACCGGTGACCGTGGTCGAGCGGGTCGCCCACGCCCGCGCCGAGGCGCAGCGGGAGACGTTCGACCGGCTGGCGCACGAGTTCACCGAGGCACGGTGCGCCGCGCTGGACGGGCTGCTGATCACCGATCCGGAGATCCGCATGACCCGTCTGCGGTGGCTGGCCACCGGCCCGATGGAGGCGTCCCCGGCCGCGGTGAAGGCCGAGGTCGCCAAGCCGCGTCGGCGCTGGGAGAGGTAGGTACTCGCGGATCTTGCCGGGCACGTGCGGCCGCTGGTCGCCGAGCGAGATGCCCAGCGTCGGGAACCGGTTGGCGATCTCCAGCGCGGTGAGAGGGCCTGACCGGCGCTGTAGCTGTGTGACCAGGCGTTCGGGGACCCAGATCGCTCACACTCCTGCTCGCGCAGCGAGCGCGTCGAGCGCTACCGCAACGCCTCTGCGAAAGTAGACAGCCTCTGTTGCAGGTGGCCGTGGAAGGCATTCCCGTCCGGGCAGACGGCAGCAGCGGTCGGGGAGAGCCGGCCCTGGGTGCGCCGCTGCCCGTACGAGGGTGAAGTCGAGATCCGGTGGGCAGTGTTCGAGCCCAGCCGAGTACGCCGTGCCGAGTCCGGAACGCGAGGACTACCTGCGGACGCAGATCGCGCACCGATTAGGTTTCCGCGCCGTGCCCGTCTGTACGTGTGAGATCGACTCACGAAAGGCTGGCACGATGCGGAAACTGATCTTCGGCATGAACCTGAGCCTGGACGGCTACATCGCCGCGCCCGGCGACGACCTCGGCTGGAGCGAACCGAGCGACGAGCTGTTCCAGTGGTGGTCCGACCGGGTGGACGCGACCGGCCTGGCGCTGTACGGGCGCAAGCTGTGGGAGGGGATGAGCTCCCACTGGCCGACCGCCGACCAGCAGCCCGGCGCCACCCCGGCGGAGATCGAGTTCGCGCGCCGCTGGCGGGACATGCCGAAGGTGGTGTTCTCCTCGACGATCGACAAGGTCGACTGGAACACCCGCCTGGTCACCGGCGACGCGGTCGCCGAGATCACCAGGCTCAAGGCCGAAGACGGCGGCCCCATGGACATCTGCGGCGCCACACTTGCCGCAGCGGCCATGCGGGCCGGGCTGATCGACGAGTACGTGCTGGTCACCCACCCGGTTCTGGTGGGCGGCGGCACGCCGTTCTTTACGGCCCTGGACAGCTGGGTGAACCTGAACCTGGTGGAGACGCGGACGTTTCCCGGCGGCGTGGTGCTGACCCGATACGAGACGAGGCGATGAGCACGGGCCAGATGCTCGGCTCGTGAGGCCAGGTCCTGGGCTCGTGAGGCCAGGTCGAAATCCTTCCTGGCGTGCTCACCGTGACCCTCGGCTGTGAGGGAACCTTCCCCGGGCCCCTTTTTGCGTTCCGAGTGAGCTGTTGACCGACTTGCTGGAGATGAGGGCGACGGCGTCGTTGATCGTGACGATGTTCTTCGGGCATGAAGATGCCCCGCCGGCAACGCCGGCGGGGCGGTGGTGTTCGCGTTGTCGCGGTGGTGTTCAGCTGGTCGGGGTGCTCATTCCGCGGTGACTTCGGTGACGGCGGCCCGTGCGCTGGACTCGTCGACGATGGGGCCTTTGTCTGATGACAGTGTCGGGGGCAGGCCCAGCCATGGTTTGTCGGTGGCGTCGAATCCGGTGAGCTCGGTGATCTTCCCGTCGATGATGTGCAGGACCGCGATGGTAAATAGCCGGTACTCCGGGTCGTCGGGGGTGCGGAGGTACAGCACGGCGGCAGGCATGCGGTTGACCGTCGTGGTGATACAACGCCAGTCGTCGTGGCCGCGCTGGAAGAGCCCACCGGAGACCCAGCCGTCCACCGCGTCCTTGGCCGTGATGACCGAGGTGCCCGGCTCGGGCAGCATCGCGAAGCGCAGGTCGTCGCGCAGCAGGGACATCAGCCCGTCCAGGTCGTTGCGCTCATGGGCGTCGATATACGACTTCACCACGCCGCGCTCGTCATTCGACAGCTCGTGGGTGGCGGGGCTCCGCCAGTCGAGGCGGCGGTCGGGCAGCTGCTCGCGCATCGTCACACGGGCCCGCTGCAGTGCGCTGGTCACCGATGCGATGGTCAGCTCGAGGGCGTCGGCGGCCTTCGACGCCGGCCAGCCGAGGACGTCGCGCAGGATGAACACCGCCCGCTGCCGCGGCGGCAGGTGCTGGACGGCGACGATGAACGCCAGCTCGATCGTCTCCCGCGCCACCACCGATTCCTGCGGGTCCTCGGGGAGCATCCGGTCGGGGTAGGGCTGCAGGTACAGCACCTCGGAGCCGGGGTCCGGCAGCTCGGACGGTACGGGGGTGCGGTCGTTGCGCTTCTCCAGGAAGTCGAGGCAGGCGTTCGTCGCGATTCGGTACAGCCAGGTCCGCAGGGCCGCGTGGCCCTTGAACGACTCCCGCTTGTTCCACGCTCGCAGGAACGTCTCCTGCGTCAGGTCCTGGGCGTCCTCGTAGTTCGCGAGCATCCGGTAGCAGTGCACCTGCAGCTCACGCCGGTGGCGCTCCGTGATGAGTGCGAACCGCGCCGTGTCGCCTGAGCGGACCGCCGCGAGGAACGTGGCCTCGTCGGCGCCCAGCGGTCTGGTGTCGGTCATGGTCATCAATCCTTCCACCGGTGCGAAAACTAACAGAACTGACGACGTGGCGGAGGATTTCTGATCGGTGAAGCCGCTGACACCGGGCCGTTCGCCAGGCCGGATGGGTCGGGGTCGATCCAGGGAACGTGCTCCGGGTCGGGCACACCTCGATGTCGAGGTGGGGCCGGGCGAGGACGGCGCCACCGAAGCCGACCTGATGAACCTCTCCGGCCACGAAGACCGCCGCACCTCCAGCGCTACCTCAAGCCCAGCAAAGAAGGCACCCACCGTCGCCTCGACGGGCTCGACGCCCAGCGAGGGGCCTGGACACCCAACGCCGACGAACTCACCGCCCGCATGACCAGCAACCGGGAAAGCACCTAAACCCGATCTTTGCTGGTCAGCCATATCCGCCCGATTTTCGACGAGTACTACGGGGACCCCGACCACGGCCACGGCGCTGGAGGCACTGACCGAGCGCGAGCGCGAGGTGCCGGCGCTCGTCGCCCGCGGCCTGTCCAACGCGGAGATCGCCGCGCGCATCTACGTGACGGAGGGCACCGTCAAGACGCACGTCAGCCGTGTCCTGGCCAAGCTGGGGCTGCGCGACCGGGTGCAAGCGGTGGTGTACTCCTACGAGTCCGGCCTGGCACGTGCCGGCCTCGGTTTTCCCCCGGGCGACCAGGACCGGCCCGTCACGAGATGAGCGGGAGGGTGTGGCGGGCCGGTGGCCGGCGTGCTGCCGCGTCCGCCGGCGCTGTCAGGACAGGCGGGACTCGATGGCCTCGATGATCCGGGGGCGCAGTTCCGCGGCGCGGATGACGGCGTCGACGGAGCCGACCTCGACCGCGCGCTGGATGTTGTGCACGCGGTCGAACTCCGTGGCCACCTCGCCGAGCTTCTCCGCCCGCACCGACGAGCGGAGCTCGTCGAGCTCCGCGCTCAGCACGGCGCGGTCGGCGCCGGAGGCGGCCGCGACGCGGGCCTCCAGGTCTCGCACGCGCGGGTCGGCCGCGGTGCGGGCGCTGACGTCGCCGGAGAACACCACCGCGGCGGCGGGGGCGCCGCCGAGGACCGAGGCGAACGAGCCTTCCAGCGCGAGCACGGTCATGTTCGGGTTCAGCGCCTTGGAGAACACCACGAACGCGCCGCCGTGGTACCGCGAGATCACGCAGAACACAATGGGCCCGCGGAAGTTCACGATCGCGCGGCCGATCTCGGCTCCGTACTCCAGCTGCAGCTTCCGCATCGATTCCGGCGAGCCGTCGAAACCCGACAGGTTCGCCAGCACCACCAGCGGCCGGTTGCCGCTGGCCGCGTTGATCGCCCGGGCGGCCTTCTTCGAGGACCGGGGGAACAGCGTGCCCGCGGTGTAGGTGTCCGGGCCGTCGGTGGGCGGGAAGCCGCGCCGCGGAACCGCCTGTGACTCGATGCCGAGCAGGCACACCGGCATGCCGCCGAGATGCACGTCCCGAACCACCGCGGTCTCCGCGTCGGCCATGCCCGCCCAGCGTTCCAGCACCGGGTGGTCCTGGTCGGAAAGCGCCCGCATCACGGTCCGGATGTCGAACGGCTTCTTGCGGTCCGGGTTGGCCTCGGCGGAGAAGATCTCGCCGACGGTGGTGAAGTCGCTGCCCGCCATGGCATGTGGGAAGTCGGAGATGTCGCGGTCGACGGGGTCGCTCGTCGTCGCCCGCCGGGGCGCCTGCTCGCCGGGTGCGACGTAGGTGTGGTCGTAGTGCGACATCAGCACCTCCCGGGCGGCGGCCAGGTTCGGCGCCCAGTACTGCGCCTGCCCGTTCGGGCCCATCACCCGGTCGTAGCCGCCGATGCCGAAGTTGTCCTCGGCCGACACCCCACCGGAGAAGTCGAGCGACTGCTTGCCGGTGAGCACCATCGCCGAGTCCGGTGTCATCACCAGGATGCCCTTGGTGTGCATGAGCATCGTCGCCTCGGCGTTCCAGTACGGCTGCGCGCCGACGTTGATGCCCGCGACCACGATGTTGATCTCGCCGCCGTCCTGGGTGAACTCGACGATCCGCTTGAGCGCCGCGGCCACCCAGTCCATGTTCTCCGTGCCGGACTCCATGGAGATCCGGGCGCCGGAGGACAGCGCGTACCACTCCAGCGGCACCCGCATCCGCTCGGCCAGGTCGAGCGCGGCGATCACCCGGCGGCACTCCGGCTCTGACACCGCGCCGAGCGATTTCGTCGGGTCGCCGAGCAGCACGACCCTGGTGACGCCCTGCGGGTGCCGCAGGGTCGGCGTGGTGACCACGCCCGCGACGATCGCCGCGGTGTTGCGCCCCTTGGGCCGGTCGACCGGCACCAGCGCGTGGTCGTCGTCGAGGTCGTGCTCGGCGAAGTCGCCGAGCAGCCCGGTCAGCTCGTACGGATACACCGTGTTGCGGCCGCTCGCGCGCAGCACCTTCTGCCGGTAGTCGTCGACCGGTTCGACCGGGTCGGCCGACGGCTCGCCGATGGTCAGCTCGGTGCCGCCGGTGGCGTCGAAGGAGATGCGCACGGCGATCTTGGTCAGCTCGCCGGTCTTCCGGTCACGCTGCCGCGCGATCAACAGGATCTCCTCCAGCCCGGCTCCCGCGCTCGTCGGCAGCACGCGCCCGGCGATCATCTCCAGCTCCGCGCGGGTGAGGTCGCTCGGCGGCCAGATGTAGAGCACGATCCGGTTGGTGGTGAGGCGCTTCTTCGACGGCCGCCGCGACTGCGCGCGGCGGATCGAGTCGAGGCAGGTGGCGATGGTGTCCTCGGCCGTCGGCAGCGCGACGAGCCTGCCGTCGTGCTCACGCAGCTCGGTCAGGTCGCGCACCTGCGCGAACGCGACGAGGCGGTCGTCCGACGGGTTCTCCCGCGCCACGCACTGGAAAAGGTAGACCTCCTCGTCCGACGACGGCAGGCGGGTGAGGTCGAACCTGTTCAGCCGCTCCAGCTGCATCCGCTGCGCGATGTACGGGTGCAGGCCGCGGATCAGCCGCTCCTCGGTCATCCCCGTGGTCGACGGGCGGAACGTGAAGTGCTGGTGCATCACCGCGCCGCCGCTGCCCGCGACGGTGGCGGTGAGTCTGCGGACCTGGTCCGGCAGCGGGTGCGCCCTGATGACCTCGTGCAACGCGGCCGCCATGGCGTCGGAGTCCTCCGGCTGCCGCTCCCAGGCGAGATAGATGTCGGCGTCGATGGCCTCCTCGCCGCGCGCCAGCTCCGCGAGCCCGCGCAGCGCGCTGCCCAGCGCTGTGAAGCTCACAGCGGAGGAGACCACGCGCGAGCCCGCGCGCTCGGCGACCACGAACGTGCAGCCCGCGACCTGGCTGGTGCGGACGCCGGTGAGACCCTTGTTGCCGTAGTAGCGCCGGGTCAGCACCTCCAGCATGATCGAGTCGTCCAGGTCGTCGCGGTTGAGCCGCTGGCCGAGCAGCCGCACCAGCGGCTCGGTGCTGCGCACCATCTCGGCGATCCGCTCGGCGCGGTCCGGAGCGTCCGGGTGGGCGTCCAGGTGACGCAGGTGCTTGCGGACGTCGGCGTAGACGCGGGCGCGGTTGCGGCGCAGCAGCGGCTGGCCGAACCAGGCGAACACCACGCCGCGCGCGAGGTCTGCGACCACCGGGAAGCGGACCTGGGTGGCGGAGACCAGCCGCTCCAGCGCGAGACCGGCGGGCTCGCGCAGCGTCTCGTCCGGCGGCGGCTCGCGCAGCCACGCGCGCAGCAACGTCGTGACGACCGTGGCGTCGGCGGACGCGCGTTGCTGGGCGAGGAAGATCCGGAACACCGCGGCTTCGAGCTCGGGGGAGTGCTCCAGCCCGGTGACGCCATAGTGCCCGAGCGCCTTGGCGAGCTTGGACTGGAACGCCTCCGGCAGCCCGGCCCGCTCGACGTCGAGGCTCTGCAGGTAGGTGTGGAAGTACTCGCGGGCGCTGTGCACGTGACCGTCACCGCCGCCGTCCTCTCCCGCCGGGCGGTTGCGGCTCAGCTCGGCGAGGTCGGCGAACAGCGCGACGAGTTCGACTTCCTCGGCCAGCGGCCGGAGGCCTTCCTCGGTGGCAGCCCGTCGGGCGGCGAGGTAGTCGTCGAGCACCCGGCGTTCGTCGTGCGGGTCGACGTCGAAGCCCAGCAGCAGGCTGCGCAGGTCCTCCTGGCCGCGCGTGGCGCGCTCCCGCGCCGGGATCCTCCCGGGCGCGGCGGGCAGGTCCAGCTCGACGGACCCGGCGGCCGAGGTGTCCTCGGCTTCGGCGTCGTCGCCGGCGAGCGGCTCCAGCCGAAGCAGCGGCGCACCGGTCTCCACCTGGCTGCCCACGGACACGACGCATTCCTTAAGGCGCGCCCTGAACGGCGCCCGCAGCACCGTCTCCATCTTCATGCTCTCCAGCACGAGCACCGGCGCGCCCGCCTCCACCTCGGCGCCGGCCTTCAGCGGCGTGGCGACGACCAGCGCGGGAGCGGGCGAGCGGACGACGCCGCCCTCGTCGCGGCTGACCCGGTGCGTCACGCCGTCCACCTCGACCAGGTGGATCGGCCCGTGTGTGCCGGTGAGCAGGCGGTACCGGGTGCCGTTGACGATGATCTGCCCGGTGTGCCGGTCGAAGCGGTCGAGCTCGACTTCGGCGGTGCGGACGTCGTCACCCGCTTGGACGCCGACGCGGAACCGGTGCGCGCCGACCCGTGCGACGCGCACGCGGTAGCCGACGCCACGCAGCTTGAGGTCCAGCGGCCGGCCGCTCTCGTGCCGCACCTGCGGACGCCCGCCGGACGCGGTCGACAGCAGCCGCTGCCGCTCGACGCGTTCCTCCTCCTCGTACGCCTCGATGGCGGCGGCCGCCAGCGCGACGGCGGAGTGCCGGTGCGAGACGAGCCTGCCCTCGCCGCGGACGCGGTCGATCCAGCCGGTGTCCGCACTGGCGTCGATCACTTCGGGCTGGTCGAGCAGGTCGAGCACGAAGCTCTTGTTCGTCGCGCCGCCTTCGATGATCACCGTGGTCTGCGCCATCGCCCGGCGTAGCCTGCCGAGTGCCTCGTCACGGTCGCGGCCATAGGCGATGATCTTCGCGATCATCGAGTCGAAGGCGGCGGGGATGGTGTCGCCCTCGCTGACGCCGGTGTCCACGCGGATGCCCGGCCCGGCGGGCAGGTCCAGCCGCACGATGCGGCCCGGAGAGGGCGCGAAGTCGCGGTCGGGGTCCTCGGCGTTCAGCCGGGCCTCGATGGCGTGCCCGCGCTCCGCCGGCGGCGCGCCTTGGAGCCTGCCGCCGGATGCCACCCGAAGCTGCGCCTTGACCAGGTCGAACCCGGTGGTGGACTCGGTGATCGGGTGCTCGACCTGCAGGCGGGTGTTGACCTCGAGGAACGCGAACCGCCTCACCAGCGGCTCGATGCCGCCGACGATGAAGTTGTCGCCGAGGTACATGACGAAGTCATCCTCGCCAAGGTAGTCGCGGGCGATCA
>NZ_JBEZFH010000235.1:0-10980 GCF_040649355.1 Sphaerisporangium sp. NPDC049002
GCTGTGTACGGCGGGCGGCCCTGAGTCCCGCCGCCGTTCGGGACCGGCGCCCACGCCGCACGCCCGGACGGCGGGCGGGCGGCGGGCCGTGCGGCGGCGCGGAGCGCTGCCGCCTTGATACTCACAAGAACAATTCGGCAGATCATCGTGCTGTACTGTCCCGAGTGTCCCGTCCCCGGACCCACTTGATAGTGGAGTCCAGTAATGTATTTGACAGGTGCCATTGCTGGCCAATTTTTCGGCCAGAGGAGGTTCTTGTGGAGTTCGATTCTGATGCGGTTGACCAGAATGCCGAAGGCGTCGCGGACCAAGGGAGTGGGAAGCGAGAGTTTCTTGACACGCAGATCATTTCCTATGCACTAAAGGGAAAGATCGATGTTCCGGCTGTAGAGGGCCGACTCATTGCCTCAGCGACAGCGCACGAGCTTCTTCGCACCTGGGACAAAGAAGAAGGTGACGTTGCATATTATATCCCAGTGCCTAGTATCGGAATTCGAGAATTAGCTAGCTCTAGGCCAAAGCATCACCCGCCGCGCAAGCAATCTACAGATTTGCTGCCGCTCTACCTAGGTGAGAACGAGCTCAGTGTCGTCGAGTATGGCCACCTTGCAATATCGCTACTTATCAATAGCCAAGAGGTTGACCTGCTGCTCTACTGCACTCGCCATCTAGACAAGCATCGCAGAGATGTTGCTCTGCGGTATTTTGAATTTCTGACACAGCACTCGATTAGATGCATTGCCGCCACGAGCAAAGTCGTCCCTGACGTTGTCGAGCTGTTTCGCAAATTTCGGGCGAGGTTTTCACCTAAGGGCGACTTTCGCAACACTTTGAATGACATCCTGGTTCTTGCAACCGCCCTGAATGTCGGTGCGCCACTGTTGACCAGAGACGGAGTGCTCAATCGCTTTGCCAGTGAATACTACGGAACGCCTCTCATTGCAATGGCTGACTATGTCAAGATAGATTTCGGTCATACATCTGCCCGGCGAAGAATTTCTCGTGACAGCAAGGGATACATAAACCGCCCATGGCGTTCGAAACTAATTGAATGAGGACTCGAGTACAGCGGTCTTCGGTCCCTCCGGGCCACATCCCGGGACTGTACGGTCTTCGGCTCTGTCGCAGATTCGGTGGTGACGAAAGGTTCGGCTGCGTCACAGTGAGTCATGCTTGATCTTGATGAGCTTGTGAGCGTGATCTTTTCGGGGTTGTCGCCGCTGGTGGTGGAGGACGTAGTGGACGAGGGTGAGCGGATCCGAGTGCGGGCGCGAACTCCGGACGGGTCGGTCGCCTGCTCGGGGTGCGGGGCTGAGACCGCGCGGGTGCACGGCTATCACGACCGGACCGTTGCTGATGTCCCGGTCGATGCACGCCGTGTGCTGGTGGTGGTGCAGGTTCGCCGCCTGGTCTGCCCGACGCGTGGCTGCCGCCAGACCTTCCGCGAACAACTGCCCGGCGTACTGGAGCGTTACCAGCGGCGCACCCCGCGTCTGACCTCGCAGATCGGTGCGGTGGTCCGCGAACTGGCTGGACGAGCCGGCGTGCGCGCTTTATCCGCTCTGGCTGTTGGCCTGTCCCGGCACACCGCGCTGCGCCTTCTGCTGCGCATGCCTTCGCCCCAGTCTCGGGTGCCCCGTGTACTGGGAGTGGATGACTTCGCGCTGCGCCGGCGTCACCGCTACGCCACCGTGCTGATCGACGCCCAAACGCGCGAGCGTATCGACGTTTTGCCCGGCCGCACCGCCGATGTCCTGGAGGCCTGGCTTCGTGCTCATCCCGGAGTGCAGGTGGTGTGCCGGGACGGCTCAGGCGCCTACGCCGAAGCCGTCCGCCGCGCGCTACCGCAAGCTGTCCAGGTCACCGACCGCTGGCATCTATGGCACGGCCTGGGTGAGGCCGTCGCGAAAGAAGTAGCCGGACACAGTGCCTGCTGGGCCAAGGCCGGACCGCCGATACAGGACGGCAAGCGCGCCAAAACCACCCGCGAGCGCTGGCACCAGGTCCACGACCTGCTCGGCAAAGGCGTCGGCCTGCTGGAATGTGCCCGCCGGTTGAACGTGTCCCTCAACACCGTCAAACGCTACGCCCGCGTGGCCGAGCCCGAACGCCTGCAACGCGCCCCGCAATACCGGCCTACCCTCGTCGACCCCTACCGCGACCACCTCCGGCGCCGCCGATCCGACGACCCCGCAGTCCCCGTCCTGCACCTGTTCAACGAGATCAAAGCCCTCGGCTACCAGGGCAGCTTCAACCTCCTCTACCGCTACATCACCCAAGGCCGTGTCGAAGCCGACCGCCTGCCCATCTCACCCCGCCGCCTTGCTCGCCTTGTGCTCACCCGGCCCGACAACCTCAAGGACGAGCACCGCCGCTTGCTGCACGACCTCACCACCGCCTGCCCAGAGATGATCGACCTGGCCGAGCTCGTGCGCGGCTTCGCCGACCTGTTGCTGCCACACGAGGGCAACGCCGAGCGTCTCACCGCGTGGATCACCACCGCCCGAACCGCCGATCTGCCTCACCTGCACGCCTTCATCCGAGGCCTCGACCACGACAGCGATGCCGTCCGCGCGGCCGTCACCTTGCCCTTTCATAACGGCGGCACCGAAGGCGTCAACACGAAGACCAAGCGCATCATGCGCCAGATGCACGGCCGGGCCAGCTTCGCGTTGCTCCGCCACCGCATTCTCTTGGCCTAACCCTCCGTCACCACCGAAAGAGAGACAGAGCCGTTGGCTGGACAGACCCGACCTCGATACGGGAGAAGAAGCAGGCCGCCAAAGCGCGCAAGGCCGCTGCGCGGCACAAGAAGGAGGCGGCCTAAGAGCCTGCTGACAAAGGGATTTGGCGTCGAGGTTCGAGTCAGGAGACCGCCGGGGTGTGGTCATTTTCGGGTCGTTGACCCGTGAATGGGAGCGGGCTCCCGGTAGCTGAGGTGTTGTCTAAGCAGCTCAGCGGCCAGGAGCCCGTGGTTGTCTGTCCGCGTCCTCGAACGCCGCCTCTACGGTTCGAGGGGATTGCCACCGGGCAGCCGTACCCCAGGATGAGGGGCCGGGCGGGCCGGGACGGATCCGCCGTACGGCCGGAGTGCCAGGCGCGGCGGGTCAGGAGCGGCGGGTCAGGAGCGGCGGCCGAACCAGCGGCGCGCCTTCGCAGGCTTGGCGGCCTCCCTGGTCCCCACTCCCACCCCGGCCGTGGCCTTGGCGAAGCCGGCCTGCGGCTGGACGGTCGGGGCGCAGGTGTCCAGGGGGACCGGGTCGCCCATGGTGACCACGATCTTGCGGGGCCCCTTGAAGGACTCGCGGGCGTGGGCGGCGAGGATGTTGTCGACGATCAGAATGTCACCCGGCCGCCATGTCTCCCTGACCGTCGCCTGGCGGTAGGCCGCGTCGATGGTCTCCACGTCCTCCCTGGAGATCGGCTCGCCGTCGCCGTAGGCGGTGTTGAAAGGCAGGTTGTCGTGGCCCAGGTCCTCCAGGAACACCTCACGGATCTCCGGGTCGAGCGCCCACTCGTTCCAGAAGACCGTGTGGTTGAACCAGACCTCCTCGCCGGTTCCGGGGTGACGGATGGTCGCCGAGCGGCGCTGCACGGTGCGCAGCTGGTCGCCGCCGACCCACTCGTGGGCGATGTGGTTCTCCGCGCAGTAGGCGGCGACCTCGTCCCTGTCCTCGGTGCCGAATGCGGTGCGCCAGCCGAGGCTGATGTGGTCGCCGTAGTTGCGCACCAGGGACCAGCCGTGCGCGCGGAACCGGTCGGCCAGAGGCTCCGGGATGCTTCTCAGCACCTTGCGCACGTCGGTCACCGGGGTCGCGCCCCCCTCGTCGGGGGCGATCAGGCAGCCGAACATCAGCAGCCCGGGGAAGCTGAGCGCGTAGCTGTTCTCGTTGTGCGGGCGGATCGTCTGGGACGGCGGCAGGTCGGTGGAGGAGTAGACGTCCTTGCCGAAGTGGCTGCGCGGGGTGGCCTTCTCGACATATCCGGCGAGTTTGGCGATCAGGGCGTCGCGTACCTCGGCGAAGTCCTCCACGCCCTTCACCGGCAGCCCTCGCAGGTAGAGGGCGCCGTGCTCGTCCAGGCCCGCACGGATGGCCTCACGGTTCTCCCGCAGCCAGTCGCAGGTCTCGCCCAGGTCCGAGCCCTGGGCGTCGGCCGCAGCGGGCCTGCCCTCCCTGATCTCCCAGGCGATGGTGGTGGTGTTCACGATGCGTGGGTCCTTTCCAGCTCTTCGATGCCGATGAGGTCGTCGGGCTTGGCGTCGGGCACCTCGTCGTCGAAGCGCGCCAGGGTCCCGATCCGGGTGGCGGCGAGCACGAGCAGCGCCATGCAGAGCCCGCACAGCAGGTAGAGAAGCCCGATCCCGCGCCCCGGCCCGGTGCCGATGATCGCGCCGAGGGTGTCCGCGAGCGGGCCGCCCACGGCCAGCAGCGGATCGAGGAGCGGGCCGGCGAGGGGGGCGATGACGCCGAAGCCGAGCGGCACGGTGGCTGCGGCGATCATTGTGTTGACCGCGATGATCCGCCCCTGGAAGCGGTGCGGCACCTTCACCTGGATGATCGTCATGATCGTGCCGTTGATCAGGGCCAGCGCGAAGGACATGCCGAAGGCGCCGACGCCGATCAGCCAGAGGCTGGGCCGCAGTCCGGTCAGCACGCCGGCGACCGCCATCAGCATCGTCGCGGCGATCACGCCGCGCAGCCTGCGGTGGGTCGGGCCGCCCCACAGGCTCATGACGACGCCGCCGGTGATCGCGCCCGCCCCGGCCGCGACCGCGACCGCGCCGGCCGCCTGAAGCGGGGCGAAGGAGAGGACGAGCGGCGAGACCATGACGAACATGGGAGCAAGGAAGAGGTTCACGCCGGCGAAGAAGAACAGCATGCCGCGGAAGCTCCGGTGTCCCAGCGAGAAGCGGAAGCCGCCTGCGATCTCGGCCGAGATCGGCTCACGGCGGCGCAGCCCCAGCGTGGTGGGGAACTTGACGAACAGGACCACGACGATGGCGAAGGTGTAGGCCGCCACCTGGATGGTCAGGATGCCCTCCAGCCCGATCGAGGCGAGCAGGCCGACCGCGATGAGGGGGACCAGGAACTGGGCGGTGCCGATCGCGAGCTGCACGATGCCGTTGGCGTGCCCGAGGTAGCGTTTGGGCACCAGCTGCGGGATCGACGCCTGGTAGGCGAGCCGCTGGAACGTCACGGAGACCGAGACGACGGCTATCAGCGCGTAGAGCGGGCCGACCGAGAGCCGGTCGGTCAGCAGCAGCGTGAGCATCACCGCCTGTGTGACTCCCGACACCAGGTCGCCGGCGATCATCACCCGCCGCCGGTCGTAGCGGTCGACCACCGCGCCCGCCAGCGGGGCCACGATGATGCCCGGCACCAGGGCGAGCAGGGCGATGAGCCCGAAGTGGGCCAGTGACCCGGTGATCGTGTAGATCCAGATCGGCACCGCGAACTCGGTGAGGGCCGACCCGGTGAGCGAGACGAGCTGCCCCAGCGCGACGGGCAGGAACCGGCGCATGCTCGGCTCGCGCTCCTCCCGCACGGCCCGCCGCTCCACGCTGTCCTGGAGCCACCAGGTGCCGCCCGCCTCGCGCGAGTGCGCCTCCCGCCAGGCCGCGTCGGCGGTGTGGGTGCCGGTGAGGATCTGGGCGAGCTCGTCGGCGCGATACTTGGGGAAGAAGTGCCCGGCCTCGTCTATGACGACCAGCGACGAGGAGTCGGACAGGAAGCACCACTCCTTGAAGCGCTCCTGGTAGAACTCGGTGCTCGGGTCGCGCTCGCCGACGACCGAGATGATCGGCGCTCTCAGCCGGGGCTGCTCGGTCCCCAGGATCCGGGTGAAGTACTCCTCGGCCATCCGGCCGTCCCGGCGCATCAGCTCGACGGTGAAGGCCACCTGCTCCTCGTCGAGGCCCGTCATGTCGCCACCGAGCGCCCGCAGCTCGGCCGCGATCGTGCGGGTGCCGTACAGCCGGTCACTGATCAGTTTGCTCAGCGGGCCGAGGAAGCGGCCCCGGGGCCGGGCGAAGGGGAAGATGCCGCCCAGGTAGAGGGCATCCAGCTCGCGTCCCGACGCCTCCATGCGCCGGGCCAGCTCCACGGCCAGCGCGCTGCCGGGGGCGCAGTGCCCGTAGATCACGATCGGGCCCCGGAGATGCTCGGCGATCTCCTCGACGCAGAGCGCCGCCACCTCCTCGAAGGAGAGCTGTTCCTCCTCGCCCGGCTCACGTCCGGGGGCGGCGACCGCGTAGAGGGAGTAGCCGGCGGGCATCGCGTCGGCGAGCGTCTGGTAGACGACCGCGTTGGCGCCGCCGTACGGCACGCAGATGACGGAGCCGACCCGGTTCTTCGGATCGATCGGGCGAGTCAGCTCGGCCAGCATCCGGCGGGGGGCGGCCGTCTCGCCCTGGCGTTCGGTGACGAGTCTGGCGAGCTCGGCGACCGTGGGGTGCTGGAACATCTCCAGCACGCCGATCGGCGGCCTGCTCTCGGGGAAGGCCTTGCGCATTCTCGCAACGACCTGGGTCGCCAGCAGCGAGTGGCCGCCGAGGTCGAAGAAGTTGTCGCCGGTGCCGACCCGTTCGAGGTCGAGGACGCCCGCCCAGATCGTGGCGATGGCCTCCTCGGTCGGGTCGGCCGGGGCGGTGTAGCCGGGCCGCTGGTCCAGCCGCTCGGGTTCGGGGTCCGGCAGAGCCCTGCGGTCCACCTTGCCGTGGGCCTGGAGCGGGAAGCGGTCGAGCCAGGCGAAACGCCCGGGGACCATGTAGTCGGGCAGCCGGTCGAGCATGTGCGCCCGCAGCTCGGACACCGGGGACTCCTGCGCGCCCGGCTCCTTCTCCAGCCAGGCGACGAGGTGGTCGCCGCGCAGGTCCACGACGCCCTGGACGACTCCGGGGAGCGTGCCGAGCGCGGCCTCGACCTCGCCGAGTTCCACCCGGTAGCCGCGGATCTTCACCTGGTGGTCGGTGCGGCCGAGGAATTCCAGCCGCCCGTCGTCGAGCCTGCGGACCAGGTCGCCCGTGCGGTACATGCGTGCTCCGGCCGCGCCGTACGGGTCGGCGACGAAGCGCTCGGCGGTCAGTGCGGGGCGGCCGAGATAGCCGCGGGCCATGGTGTCGCCGCCGATGTAGAGCTCGCCCGCGACACCCGGCGGCACCAGGCGCAGCGCCTGGTCCAGCACGTAGACGCGGGCGTCGGGGAGCGGGCGGCCGATGGGCCAGGCCGTACCGGCCGCGGGCGCCTGGGGGTCCACCCGCTCGGTGGTCACCGCGACGACCGTCTCGGTGGGGCCGTAGCTGTTGAAGATCGCGCAGCCCGCGCGGGAGGCCAGATCGCGGACCCAGGCGGTCGGCGACGCCTCGCCGGCCAGGACGAGCGCGCGGCGCGGCAGCAGCCGCTCGGGCTCACCCTCCGCGCCCAGTGCGGCGAGGTGAGAGGGCGTCATCTTCAGGTAGTCGAGGCGCGGCACGGCGTCGGCCAGCTCGGGCGCGGAGCCGCGGCGGGGCAGCTGGTAGAGGGTGCCGCCGTTGGTGAGCGGCAGGTAGAACATCAGCATGCTGAAATCGAAGGCGAGCGACTGGAGCAGCCCGAAGGCGGCGTCGGGCACGATGTCGTATTCCTCGCGGATGTACTCCAGGTAGGCCACGATGTGCCGGTGCTGGACGCCGACGCCCTTGGGCCGCCCGGTGGTGCCGGAGGTGTAGATCACGTAGGCGAGGTCGCCGGGGCCGGCGAGCGGTTCCAGCGGCGTGTCGTCGCCTTCGTCGGCCAGCCGGTCCAGCTCGACGACCGTGCCGGTGAAACCGGCCGCCCGGTCGCGCAGCGCCGAATCGGTGATCAGCACGACGGCCGACGAGTCGGCGAGCAGGAACTCCAGCCGGTCACGTGGCTGCTCGGGGTCGAGCGGCAGGTAGGCGCCGCCCGCCTTGAGCACCGCGAGGATCGCGACCGCGGCGTCCACGGTCCCGTCCAGGCAGATCGCGACGCGCGCGTCGGGGCCGACGCCGGAGTCCCGCAGGTGCCTGGCCAGCCGGTTGGCCCGGCGGTGCAGCTCGGCGAAGGTGAGCGAGCGCTCCCCGGCGACGAGGGCGACCGCGTCCGGGGTCCGCGCCGCCTGGGCCTCGGCCATCTCGCCGAGCGTGCGGTGCGCGGGCCGCCAGGTGCGGGTGCCCGCCCAGTCGCCGAGCAGCGACTCGCGCTCCTCCTCGTCGAGCAGCGACACCTCGGACAAGCGGTGGTCGTGGTCGGCGACGGCACCTTGGAGGAAGAGCCGCATCGAGCGCTCGATGCGCTCGACGGACGCGGGCTCGAACAGGTCGGTGCGGTAGGTGAAGAAGCCGCTCAATCCTTCGTCGGTCTCGTTGACGTACAGCGCCAGGTCGAACTGGGTGACCGCGAGCGGCGAATCGAACGGGCTGATGTCCAGTCCGGCCACGCTCGTGGCGCGGACCGCCTGGTCGGCGAGCGCAAAAGTCGCCTGGAAGATCGCCGAACGGCTGGGGTCCCGCTCCCTCCGCAGGTCGTTGACGACCCGGTGGAAGGGATGGTCCTGGTGCGCGAGCGCGCCGAGCACGGTCTCCCTGGTGCGGAGCAGGTGTTGGGCGACGGTCGGGTCGTCGCCGGTACGGCTGCGCAGGGTCACCATGTTGACGAAGGCGCCGACCACACCCTCAAGCTCCTGGTAGGGCCGTCCGGCCACCGGTGAGCCCACCGCGAAGTCGTCCTGGCCCGCGTGCCGGGCGAGCACCGCCTGGTATGCCGCGAGCAGGGTCATGTAGAGCGTGGCGGTGTGTGCCCTGCCGAGGTCGCGCACGGCCCTGATCAGTTCGGCGTCCCAGGTGAAGGCATGGACAGCGCCGTCGAAACTCTGCTCGGCCGGGCGCGGCCGGTCGGTGGGCAGCTCCAGGTCGGGCAGCCCGGCGAGCTGCTCGCGCCAGAAGGCGGCGTCGGGCTCGACGGAGGGCCCCGCCAGCCGCGCCTGCTCCCAGGCGGCGAAGTCGCCGAACTGGACGGCCGGTTCGGGCAGCGCCGCGGGCGTGCCCTCGCGGAGCCCGCCGTACAGCTTGAGCAGCTCGTCGACCATGATCTCCAGCGACTGGCCGTCGCTTACGATGTGGTGGACGACGAGCAGGAGCACGTGGTCGTCCGGCCCGATGCGGATCAGCGACGCCCGCAGCAGCGCGTCGGCCGCCAGGTCGAACGGCCGGATCGCCTCCTCGCCGACGATCTCGGCCGCCCGCTCGGGGGTCTCCGATTCGGTGATCTTCAGCGTGACGGGCCCAGGCTCGTCGACGACGACCCTCGGCTGCCCGTCCTGGGTGGTGGGGAACCGCGTCCGCAGGGCCTCGTGCCTGGTCACCAGCGCCGTCAGCGCCTTTTCCAGCAGCGCGACCTCCAGTTCGCCCCTCAGGCGCATGGCCACTGGGAGCGTGTAGGCGACGTTCCCCGGAGCGAACTGCTCCATGAACCACAACCGCTCCTGCCCGCTGGACGGCGGCGGCTCGGTCCCCGCGGCGCGGGGCCGGACGGTGGTGCTCGCTGCTCGCGAGCGCAGTCGCTGCGACAGGAGGGCGCGTTTGTCGGCCGTGAGAGTGACGGCGCGCTCCGACAGCTGCTCGGTCATCGGGACTTCTTCCTTTCATGAGGGGGAACTACGGGATCTGTCCTTCGATGTCGTCGATCAGCAGCGCCTCGACGGTGTCGGCCAGCTTTTCGACCGTGGGATGGGTGAAGACCGCGTTGACCGGGATCTCCAGGTCGACGGCCGCTCTGACCTTGGCGGCGACCCTGATGGCCAGCAGCGAGTTGCCGCCGAGACCGAAGAAGTCGTCGTGCACGCCGACCCGCTCCAGCCCGAGCACCTCGGCCCAGACCTCCGCGACCAGCTTCTCCGCCTCGGTCCTGGGCCTGTGCGTCGCGGCGGCCGGCTCCTGCCACACGGGCGCGGGCAGGGCGTGGCGGTCGACCTTGCCGTTGTGGTTGAGCGGGAGGGCGTCCAGGACGACGAAGGCGGAGGGAACCATGTAGGCGGGGAGCGTCTCCTCGGCGAAGCGCCGCACCTGGCCGGAGAGGTCGGTTTCCGGTGCTGAGGTGTCGCCGGGGACCAGGTAGGCGACCAGGCGCTTGTCCCCGGGGTGGTCCTGCCTGGCCAGGACCACGATCTGGGCCACGCCGGGGTGCCGGGCGAGGGTGGTCTCGATCTCGCCGAGCTCGATGCGGAAACCGCGGATCTTGACCTGCTGGTCGGCCCGGCCGACGAACTCCATGTTCCCGTCGCCGCGACGCCGTACCAGGTCGCCCGTGCGGTACATGCGCGTTCCGGGTTCGCCGTAAGGGCAGGCGACGAAGCGTTCGGCGGTCAGGTCCGGGCGGCCGAGGTAGCCGCGGGCCAGGTGCTCTCCGGCGATGTAGAGCTCGCCGGGCACGCCGGTGGGCACCGGGCGGAGCCTGTCGTCCAGGACGTAGGCACGTGTGTTGTCGAGCGGACCCCCGATGGGGACGGCGCTTGAAGACGGTTCCGCCACCCGGTAGGAGAGCGCGAACGTCGTCGTCTCGGTGGGACCGTAGCCGTTGTTGACGACGCCACCGGCGAGGACGACCCGCTCCACCGCAGCGGGAGACGCCGCCTCACCGCCCTGCCACAGTTCCGGTACGGCGGCCAGCACGGCGGGCGACTCCTCGGCCAGTGCGTTGAACAGGCCGGTCGTCAGAAACACCCCGGACACCCGCTCCTGGCGCACCGCCCGTTCCAGGGCGGGGGCGTCGAGCGGGCCGGGTGGGGCCACGACCACGGTCCCGCCGTTGAGCAGCGGCACCCACAACTCGTAGGTGGAGGCGTCGAAGGCGAGCGCGGAATGCGCCAGCACCCGGTCGTGCCCCCACCAGAGGCGGTCGGCGGCGAAGGCGGCGACATTGTGGTGGGTCACCGCGACGCCCTTGGGCACCCCCGTCGACCCCGAGGTGAACATCACATACG
>NZ_JBEZFH010000236.1:0-10972 GCF_040649355.1 Sphaerisporangium sp. NPDC049002
CCGTGCTGAAGCCGAGGTTCAGCACCTGCGCGACGCCCGTCGGCCACGGGGCGCGAGCCGACTGGACGGCCCGGCTGAACGCCCAGTCCCATGCCCCGACGGCCCGCCCTGCCCGATCCGATGGCTTGCCGAAAGGAGCTGCCATGGCCACCCGTGCCCCCGACAACCTGGCGGCGATCCCGCCTCATCCCCCGGTGCGGCCCGGACCCGGGACGCACCGGCGCCACCTGGCGCACCGGATGGACGTCAAGGCCTCGCCGTACGCCTACGTCGCCCCGTTCTTCCTGCTCTTCTGCGCGTTCGGGCTGTTCCCCCTCGCGTACACCGCCTGGGTGAGCCTGCACGACTGGACGTTGCTGTCCGACGTGCACAAGTTCGTCGGGCTCGACAACTTCGCCACCCTGCTCGGCGACGACTACTTCTGGAACGCCACGTTCAACACGCTGTCCATCGGCGTGCTGTCGACGATGCCCCAACTGCTGCTGGCCATCTGGCTGGCGCACCTGCTGAACCGCCCGCTACGGGCCCAGACCCTGTTCAGGGTCACGCTGCTGCTGCCGAACGTGACCAGCGTGGTCGCGGTCGTCGTCATCTTCAGTCAGCTCTTCGGCCGGGACTACGGCCTGATCAACTGGGTTCTGTCCTGGTTCGGCGGCGGCGCCATCGACTGGAACGCCGGGACCGCCACCTCCCACACCGCGATCTCGATCATGATCATGTGGCGGTGGACGGGCTACAACACGCTGATCTTCCTGGCGGCCATGCAGGCCGTGCCGCGCGAGCTGTACGAGGCCGCCACCATCGACGGGGCGAGCGGCTTCACCCAGCTCCGCAAGATCACGGTCCCGATGATCCGGCCCACGATCGTGTTCGTGGTCATCACCTCCACGATCGGCGCCATGCAGGTGCTCGCCGAGCCGCTGCTGTTCGGCACCTACAGCATCACCGGCGGTCCCGACCGCCAGTACCAGACGCTGTCGCTGTTCATCTACGAGAACTTCACCAAGCTGGACTTCGGCTACGCCTCTGCCGTCTCCTGGATGATGTTCCTCTTCATCGTCGTCATCGCGGGTGTGAACTACCTGCTCACCCGCCGGACGAGAGGAAGCCTGACGTGAACCGGCGCCTCGGTGCGAGCTCGGCCCGCACGCTCACCTACCTCACCCTGCTGGCGGTGGCGTTCTTCTCGGCCCTCCCGCTGTACTACAGCGTGGTCGTCGCCTCGCGCGACAACTCGGCGCTGGCCGACGTGCCGCCCCCGCTGTTCCCGGGCGGCAACCTCCTCGCCAACGTGGAACGGGTCTTCGACACCGTGCCCTTCGCGCTCGCGCTGCTGAACTCCGTCCTGGTCTCGGGCGCCATCGCGATCTCGGTGATGTTCTTCTCCACCCTGGCCGGGTTCGCCTTCGCCAAGCTGCGCTTCCGCGGCGGCAAGATCCTGCTGGTGGTCACCGTGGCGACCATGATGGTGCCGACCCAGCTCGGCATCATCCCGCTGTACCTGCTCATGGTGAAGCTGGAGTGGACCGGCTCCATGTACGCGCTGATCGTCCCCGCGCTCACCAACGCCTTCGGCGTGTTCTTCATGACGCAGTACCTGTCGCGGGCGCTGCCGACCGAGCTGCTGGAGGCCGGCCGGGTCGACGGCTGCACCACCTGGGGCCTGTTCTGGCACGTGGTGCTCCCCGCCGCGCGCCCCGCGGCGGCCGTGCTCGGCATGCTGACCTTCATGTCCGCGTGGAACGACTACTTCTGGCCGCTGGTCGTGCTGACCCCGGAGAACCCCACCGTGCAGGTCGCGCTGTCGACGCTCGCCGCCGGGTACGTCAGCGACTACGCGCTCAGCCTGACCGGAACGGCACTCGGCACGCTGCCGCTGGTCATCGTGTTCGCCCTGCTCGGAAAGCAGGTCATCGGAGGAATCATGCAAGGAGCTGTGAAGGGATGACCATGACCGTCACCACTCGGGGGACCCTGCCTTCATATCTGACGGAGGGACGGGCGGTCTTCCCCGAAGGCTTCATCTGGGGCGCCGCCACGGCGTCCTACCAGATCGAGGGGGCGGCCAGGGAGGATGGCCGCGGCCCCTCGGTCTGGGACACCTTCTCCCGCACGCCAGGCAAGGTCGCCTTCGGGCACACCGGCGACGTGGCCTGCGACCACTACTACCGCTACGCCGACGACGTACGGCTGATGAGCGACCTCGGCCTCGGCGCCTACCGGTTCTCCGTCGCCTGGCCGCGCGTCCAGCCGGACGGGACGGGGCCGATCAACCCCCGGGGCCTCGACTTCTACGACCGGCTCGTCGACGAGCTGGCCGGCGCCGGCATCACGCCGTACGTCACCCTCTACCACTGGGACCTGCCCCAGACGCTGGAGGACCGCGGCGGCTGGACCAACAGGGACACCGCGTACCGGCTCGCCGACTACGCCGCCGCCGTCCACGCCCGCCTGGGAGACCGGGTGCGCAACTGGGCCACGCTGAACGAACCCTGGGTGCAGGCCTTCCTCGGGTACGGCTCCGGCGTGCACGCGCCGGGACGCAAGGACCCCGCCTCCGCGCTGATCGCCTCGCACCACTTCCTGCTCGGGCACGGCCTCGCCACCCAGGCGCTCCGCACGGCGGGGGCGGAGGAGATCATGCTGGTCATCAACTCCTCGCCCGTGCTGACCCCGGCCCAGGGCAACGACCCCGCCGCCGAGCTGTCGGAGGCCGACGCCGAGGCCGTGAACCGCGTCGACTGCCTGCTCAACCGGCAGATCCTCGACCCCGTGCTGCGCGGGAGCTACCCGGCCGAGGTGCTGGAGATCGTCGAGCGGATCGCCGGTCTCGACCACATCCACGACGACGACCTCGGCGACATCAACCAGCGGACCGACGTCATCGGCATCAACTACTACAACCCCTGCATCGTGCAGGCGAGCCCGGGAGAGCCCTCCAACCCCGCGTGGCCCGGTACCGAGGACATCCTGTTCCCCGCCCTCGACGTCCCGAAGACCGCCATGGAGTGGCCGATCGTCCCCACGGGACTGTCGCGCCTGCTGCTGCGCCTGTCGCACGACTATCCCGAGGTCGGCCTGATGGTCACCGAGAACGGCGCCGCCTTCGACGACGTGGTGACCAGGACGGACGCGGGGGAGCGGGTCCACGACGCCGACCGCACCGCCTACATCGACGCGCACCTGCGGGCCGTGCACGCCGCCATCGAGGGCGGGGCCGACCTGCGCGGCTACCTCGTGTGGTCGCTGCTGGACAACTTCGAGTGGGCCGAGGGCTACCACCGCAGGTTCGGCATCGTCCACATCGACTTCGCCACCCAGCGGCGGCTCCTCAAGGACAGCGCGGAGTGGTACCGCGGGGTCATCAGGGAGAATGGGCTGGTATGAGACGACCCACCTTGGAGGCGGTCGCCGCCCGGGCGGGGGTGTCGAAGTCGAGCGTCTCCCGGGTGGTGAACGGCGAGGCCACGGTGACTCCGGAGATCCGTGACCTGGTCATACGGGCCGTACGGGAGCTTGGGTACGTGCCGAACGGCGCGGCCAGGAGCCTCGCGACCCAGCGCACCAGCGCGGTCGCGGTGATCGTCTCCGACCCTCCCAAGGGGCTCGTGTCCGACGACCCGATGTTCTCCGCGGTCGTCCGCACGGTGAGCCGCGAGCTGGAGGCGGCGGGCAAGCAGGTCACGCTCATGCTCGCCGGGTCGCCCGAGAGCCAGCTCCGGGTGGAGCAGTTCGTGGCCGCCGGGCACGTGGCGGGGGTCATGCTCGTGTCGATGCACGGCGCCGACCCCCTCCCGGGTTCCCTGGCGCGGATGGGCGTCCCCATGGTGTCGCACGGCAAGTCCGCCGCCGGGGTGCCCTACGTCGACAACGACAACCTGGGCGGCGCGACCGTCGCCGTCAAGCACCTGCTCGACCTGGGGCGGCGGCGCATCGCCACGATCACCGGCCCGCTCGACATGGTGGCCTCGCAGGACCGTCTCACGGGTTACCGTGAGACCCTTCGGGACACCGGTCGCCGGTCGATCGTCGCCATCGGCGACTTCACCCGGATCTCCGGCGCCGAGGGCATGCGGCAGTTGCTCGACGACGATCCGGCACTGGACGCCGTGTTCGCGGCCAACGACCTGATGGCCATCGGCGCCCTGCGCGCCCTGCGCGAGGCGGGGCGGCGGGTGCCCGACGACGTGGCGGTCGTGGGCTTCGACGACATCGAGGCCGCGTCGTACACCGTGCCGCCGCTGACCACCGTGCGCAGCCCCATGGGGGACCAGGCGCTGGCCACGGCGAGGTTGCTGCTCGGCCTGTTCGAAGGCGGGTCCGGCGACCCGGTCATCATGCCCAACGAACTGGTGATCAGGGAGTCGGCGTAATCACTTCATCGTGGAGGTCACTGGTATGAGACGACCGACTCTCGAGGCCGTGGCGGCACGGGCGGGAGTGTCCCGTGCCACGGTCTCCCGGGTGGTCAACGGAGGGCAGACCGTCACCGCGGAGCTCCGTGACGCGGTGATGCGGGCGGTGGACGAGATGGGCTACGTGCCGAACCTCGCGGCGCGGAGCCTGGTCACCCAGCGGACCGACTCGATCGCCCTGGTGGTCTCCGAACCGCCGACGAGGGTCTTCTCCGACGACCCGATGTTCTCCACGGTCATCCGCTCCGCGAGCGCGGAGCTGGAGGCCGCCGACAAGCAGGTCATCCTGATGCTCGCCGGCACCCCGACCAGCCACGCGCGCGTGGAGCGCTATCTCACGGGCGGGCACGTCGACGGCGTCATGCTGATCTCGATGCACGGCGCCGACCCGCTCCCCGCCGCGATCATGCGCATGCGGGTCCCGGTGGTCTCGTACGGCAGGCCGGCCGTCAACGTCAACCTGCCCTACGTCGACAACGACAACGTGGGCGGAGCAGAGGCGGCCGTACGCCACCTGCTCGACCGGGGACGGCGGCGGATCGCCACGATCGCGGGGCCACCCGACATGATCGGAGGCCAGGACCGGCTCGCCGGGTACCGATCGGTCCTTCAGGGCTCCGACCGGCGCTCCATCGTCGCGATAGGCGACTTCACCCGCGAGTCGGGGGCGATCGCCATGAGGCAGCTCCTGGAGGACGACCCCGGGCTCGACGCCGTCTTCGTCGCCAACGACCTGATGGCGATCGGGGCGCTCCAGGCGCTGCGCCACGCGGGCCGCCGGGTGCCCGAGGACGTGGCCGTGGTCGGGTTCGACGACATCGAGGCCGCGTCGTACACCGAGCCCCCGCTGACGACGGTCCGCCAGCCGTTCCGCGAGCAGGCGGCGGCCATGGTGCTGCTGCTGCTCCGCCTCCTCGAAGGCGGTCCCGCCGACCCCGTGGTCCTCCCCACCGAGCTGATCGTCCGCGAGTCCGCGTAGACGCGGCACGACGCCGCCTGCCATAAGGCCCGCATAAACGGGCAGGGCAGGCGGCGTTCGCGCGTTCACGGGGCTCTCAGGGCCGTACGCGCGCCCCCACCTCCCTCCCGCGACCGGCGCCGATGGCGGTCGCCCTCCGTCCCGACAACTCCAATAGTCTTGACAAAAAAATTGTTCGGTGAGACCGTTGGGTCATGGCCGAAGCGACGGTGAACGAGACCGGCGGCGGCACACCGGAGTTTCAGATCGAAGGACGCGAGCGGGGCGGCACGAGGCCGCTCCTGGCGCAGGCCGGCGTCCTCGGCGACGGCTGGGAGGCTGAGATGGACGCGTTGCACCGAGGCTGGGACATGTACCTCCACACGCTGGACCAGTACCTCACCCACTTCCCCGACAACTTCGCGCTCGTGGTCTTCAGCCGTCCGGAGGGGGGCGGCGAGCCGGTCTGGCGGATCCTGCGGCGCGGGCTCGGCATCCACCGTGAGATCGTGCAGGGCGACCGGATCATGCTCACCCCCGAGGGCATGGAGCCGATCGAGGGCGTCGCCGACTTCGTGGCCCCCGGCTTCCTCGGGGTGCGCACCGGTGACGGGCTGTACAGGTTCATCTCCGGGACGCGCGACTCGGTGGTGATCGGCCACCACAGCTTCACCGACGACGCCGACCCCGAGGAGTCCGAGCGGGCCTGGCAGGGCTGGCTCGGCAGGCTGTTCGCCTAGCCCGCTTTCGGCCGCGCGACTCGCCGCCGGTTTACCTGGTTGGCGGGCCGTGAAATCCCGCCGAGTTGTTTGTCCGAGAACAAATGCACAGCCTCGGGAAAGAGAAAGTGAAATGACGAACTCGACCGTCCACGCCGATCTGTCCTTCGCGATCGTCCCGGCCCCCGTCTCCGGTACCATCGGCTTAGGTGGCCAGGGAAAGCGGACCCCGGGCACCACCTGGGACTGAATGGGACGGGTGACGATGCTGGTCGAGTTGACGATGCACCGCACCACCGCATCGCGGTCATCGGCCAATTCCCCGATCGACGGAATACGCATATTGGCACTCCTGCCCGAAAAATGGCATAAAGACCTCAGACAGGGCAATGGCGACATCGTCATCCGGGTCGACACCGCCGACGACACCAGCAGCGCCGAGATCCAGGCCACGGTCATCGCGGCTCTCACCGATCCGGCGATCAGTCACTGGGAACTCCGCGCCTGCGAAACCCTGACCGCCGAAGACGGCGCGTGACCACCCCCTGAATTTTCTTCCCGTCGGATGTAGAGGACGCGTCCCCGGCTCCGACCCAGGTGTGTGAGGCGCCCGCAGCGGGCGTCCCGACCTGAGGAGCACGAGCCGTGAAGTACATGCTGATGATCTACATGAACACGGAGACCTGGGACTCACTGTCCGAGACGCAGCGTGACGAGGTGTTCGCCGGACACGACGCGCTCATCAAGGCGATCACCGAGTCCGGCGAGATGGTCGGCACCGAGGCGCTGGCCGACCCCGCGACCAGCGCCACCGTGCGGGTGCGCGGCGGGGTCACCCAGGCGACCGACGGGCCCTACGCCGAGGCCAAGGAGTTCTTCTGCGGTTACTACCTGGTCGACTGCGAGAGCAGGGAACGCGCCGTCGAGCTCGCCGCACTGATCCCGGACGCCCGGTACACCGGCATCGAGGTACGGCCGCTCATGGGCGGCGGCGGCGCGGACGCCTAACTCGCCTCGATCGTCTCCAGCGTCACCAGGGCCCTCGCCGGGAGCCGGCGGGCCGGGCGCCGAGGGCCGGGACCCGTGTCCCGGCCCTCGCCACGCGCGGGCGCGCCATCACGGCCTCGCTTACAGGACAGGCTCCCTCCGCGCACACAGGAAGATCATGAAGAACGCGCTCCCTCATCCGGGACCGCTGCGGGACGTCTTCCGTGTTGCCGTAATCAAGATCTTTTACAGGATCGCGCGCGGAACGATCAAGCGAAGGCGAGAAACCGCTCCCTGGAGGCGCCGCGCGTTCCCGCAGTTCAAGGGGCATTGTTTCGTTTCAAGCCGATCTTCAGGGAGCGCTCCCTGAGACGCACTCCGGATTGCTGGACCATGTGCATCACGTTTCCGGGCGGTTAATTAGGCCCTTGACAGGCATTGTCGGAGGAGAGCACTCTCTCGTTGAGAGAGCGCTCCCCGAGCCCCTGTGGTACTACCCCCCCATCTTCAGGAGACGCGATGCCGCCGTCCCCAAGAACTGCTCGCAACCGCCTGGGCCTGCTCGTCGCCCTGGCGGTCGCCCTGATCACGTCCTGTCTGACGATCGTGCCCGCCATGGCCGCCGACACCTTGCTTTCCCAGGGAAAGCCGGTGACGGCCTCGTCCGCGGAGAACATCGCCTTCCCGGCCACCGCGGCCGTCGACGGCAACGCCGGGACCCGCTGGTCCAGCGGGTTCGCAGACCCGCAGTGGATCCAGGTCGATCTCGGCGCCACCGCCACCGTCAGCCAGGTGGTGCTGAACTGGGAGACCGCCTACGGCAAGGCGTTCCAGATCCAGACCTCGGCCGACGCCGCCACCTGGACCACCATCTACTCCACCACGACCGGCACCGGCGGCAACCAGACCCTCGCGGTCACCGGTTCCGGCCGGTACGTACGCCTGTACGGCACCCAGCGCTCCACCCAGTACGGCTACTCGCTGTGGGAGTTCCAGGTCTACGGCACCGTTGGCGGCACCTCGCCGTCCCCGACGCCGACCATCACCCCCACCGGCGACCCGGGTGGCGACAAGCTGCTCTCGTACAACAAGCCCGGCTTCGCCTCCAGCTCGCAGAGCGACGGCAACTGCTACGAGTGCACTCCCGCGAGGGCGTTCGACCGTGACCCGGCCAGCCGCTGGGCCACCAGTTCCACCACTGGCTGGGTGGACCCGGGCTGGATCTACGTCGACCTCGGCGCGACGGCCCAGATCCACAAGGTCATCCTCCAGTGGGACCCGGCCTACGCCAAGGCCTTCCAGATCCAGGTCTCACCGGACGCCACCAACTGGACCTCGATCTACTCCACGACCACCGGAACGGGCTTCAAGCAGACCCTGACCGTGAACGGCACCGGCCGCTACGTGCGGATGTACGGCACCCAGCGCTCCTCGGCCTACGGGTACTCGCTGTGGGAGTTCCAGGTCTGGGGCACCGGCGGCGCCCCCATCACCCCGCCGCCGCTCCCGCCCGACCCCCGCAACCCCCCGCAACTGGTGTGGAGCGACGAGTTCAACAGCGCCGCCGGCACCAAGCCCGACCCGGCCAAGTGGGTCGCCGACTACGGCACCGGCCAGAACGGCGAGCTGCAGTACTACACCAACAACAACAACGCCTCCACCGACGGAGCCGGCAACCTCGTGATCGAGGCCCGCAAGGAGACCACGGCGGGAACCGCCTGCCCCGGCGGCCCCTGCCAGTACACCTCCGGGCGCATCAACACCGGCAACAAGTTCAACTTCACCTACGGCCGCGTCGAGGCCCGGATCAAGGTGCCCAAGGGCAACGGCCTGTGGCCGGCGTTCTGGATGATGGGCGCCGACTTCCTCACCGGGCGGCCCTGGCCGTACAACGGCGAGGTCGACATCATGGAGATCCTCGGCAAGGACACGAAGACCGCCTACTCGACGATCCACGCCCCCGCCTACAACGGCGGCGGTGGCATCGGCTCGCCGTACACCCTGCCCGGCGGGGCGGACTACTCCGACGACTTCCACGTCTGGGCCGCCAACTGGGACAGCAAGGGCATCGTCTACACCCTGGACGGCCGCACGGTCTTCACCCTGGACAAGGCCCAGGTCGAGGCCACGCGTGGCCCGTGGGTCTACGACCACGCGTTCTACCTGATCCTCAACCTCGCGGTGGGCGGTGACTGGCCCGGTCCGCCGGACGCCACCACCGGGTTCCCGAAGCGGATGCTCGTCGACTACGTCCGCGTCTACCAGTAGGCGCACCGGTTCCGGTACGGCCCCCCACGGGCCGTACCGGAATCCTTCTAACAAAGGAGACTCCACCATGGAACGGGACATCCCCCCACCCCGTATCCGCCGGGGGCGCTCACGTACGGCCGTGCTGATCGGCGCCCTCGTGGCGCTGCTCGGCGGGTCCATCGTGACCGCCGCCTCACCCGCCAGCGCGGCGGACGCCCTGATCTCACAGGGCAGGACGGCCACCGCCTCCTCCACCGAGAACGCCGGCACCCCCGCCTCGGCCGCCGTCGACGGCAACGGCGGCACCCGCTGGTCGAGCGCCGCCAGCGACCCCCAGTGGCTCCAGGTCGACCTGGGCGCGTCCGCCACGGTCAGCCAGGTCGTGCTGAACTGGGAGAACGCGTACGCCACCGACTACACGATCCAGACGTCCGCCAACGGCAGCGCATGGACGACGATCAAGACCGTGACCGGCTCCACTGGCGGCAACCAGACGCTCGCCGTCGCGGGCACCGGCCGCTATGTCAGGGTGCAGACCACCAAGCGCGCCACCCAGTGGGGCGTCTCGCTGTGGGAGTTCCAGGTGATCGGCACCGGCGGAGCCCCGCCGCCCTCGCCGCCCCCCGGCAACGTCGTGCGCGTCGCGGAGTTCCTGGCGGACTGCCCGTTCAGCCACCGGCTCCCCGACGACCCGATCATCTTCCCGGGCCTGCCCGGCGCCTCCCACATGCACAGCTTCTTCGGCAGCACGACGACCAACGCGAGCAGCACGCTCGGCAGCCTGCAGAACGCCAACAGCAACTGCAACCCGGCCGTCGACAAGTCGGCGTACTGGGTGCCGACCCTCTACAAGGACAACGTCCCCGTGGAGCCGGTCATCACCACGTTCTACTACCTGGGCGAGGGCGTGAACAACGACGTCATCGCGCGGACGCAGCCCCTGCCCCTGGGCCTGCGGATCGTGGCGGGCAACGCCAAGGCGACCGCCCCGGACGCCACCACCATCTCCCGCTGGTCGTGCCTGCACGCGGGAGAGGTTCCTCCCGGCAAGGACTTCGTCAACTGCCCGGCCGGCACCATGCTGGAGTCGTACCTCGACTTCCCGCAGTGCTGGAACGGCAGGGACCTGGACTCGGCGGACCACAAGAGCCACATGGCCTACCCGGTCAACGGCACCTGCCCCGCCACCCACCCGGTTCCGGTGCCGAAGCTGCGCCAGGTGCTGCGGTACCCGGTCACCGGTGACCCCTCGCACTTCCGGCTCGCGTCGGGGGCGGGGTTCACCATGCACGGCGACTTCTTCAACGCCTGGCCCGAGGCCGAGATGGCGCGCCGCGTGAACGACTGCATCCGTCCGATCATCAAGTGCGGAGCCGACGGGCACCCGTAACCCGCAGGTTCCCGCAGAGTCTCCCAGGGGCGGGGAGTGCGGCCACGCCGAATCCGCCGCCTCGCCCCTGGGGCACCACCACCAGAGAGGACCCGGCATGAGAGCATCCGCCTTCTTCGCGGGGCCGGTCACGGCCGTCGTGGTGCTCGCCGCGTCGCTCACCACGGGGTGCGCCGCCACCGCACCGGCGCCGCGCCCCTCGGCGGCGCCGAGCGCCCAGGTGCCCTTCACCAGCAAGACCCTGGCACCCCGA
>NZ_JBEZFH010000237.1:0-10792 GCF_040649355.1 Sphaerisporangium sp. NPDC049002
CGAGGTCGACGTCCTGGCCGTCCACCCGCTTGATCTCGCTGAGCGCGTACGCCATCGCCGACTGCATCCGCACGCCGAGCACGTCGAGCTTGAGCTGGCGACCGCGAGCCTTCGCGCCGTCTCCTCGCCATCGGGGTCGCAGGTGAGGTCGACCACCGTGAGAGGCGCGTCCAGCGAGCCGAGGATCATCTGGCGGGGCTCACCTCCCGCGTTCACGAAGAGCGTGCGCAGCGCCTCGTGCCGCTCTGTCAGGCCGGTCAGGGCCTTGGCCAGGGCGCCGAGGTCGAGCGGCCCCGACAGGCCGAGTCCCAGGGTGACGTTCGGCGCGGCGATCTGGCGGTCGGTCTGGGCGGCCAGCCAGAGCCGCCGTTGCTCCGGAGAGCATTCGAGCAGGCCCGCGTCGCGGGGCACGACGGGGATGGTGTCGCCGGCCGGTCGCCTGCGGGCCGCGAGCAGCCGGGCGACCAGTTCCTGGCGATGGGAGGAGAGCCCCTCGACCCGTCCGCGCAGCTCTTCGCTCATGCCGTGCCACCGTCCTTCGCGGAGGAGCCGGGGGACGCCAGGGCCTCGGGGGAGGCGAGGGCCGTGCGGAGGGCGTCCAGGAACAGGACGGCGTCGCGGCCGTTCACGATCCGGTGGTCGAACGCCACGCCCAGGTAGACCACCTCCCGTACGGCGAAGCCGCCCGCGCCGTCCGGGACCACCTCCTGCTGCGGCGCGGCGAGCGACAGCGCGCAGGCGTGCCCGGGGAAGATGATCGGCACAGCCAGCACCACACCGGGCTCGTTGTGCAGCGTCACGACGATGTTGGCGCCCTGGAGGTCGTGCTCGCGCAGATCACCGCGCATCGCGCTCATACGGTAGGTCATGAGGTCGCGGGAGACGTCCTCCAGGGAGCGTGCCGAGGCGTCCCTGACGACGGGGATGACCAGCCCCTTGCCGACGTCGAAGGTGACGCCCACGTGCGCCGCCGCCGGCAGCCGCACGGTGCGCGCGTCGACCGGGGAGGCGAAGAAGAGGGGGAACCGCCCGTGCAGCGACCCCACCGCCGCGACGAGCAGTTCGGGAAGGCCGACCAGCGTGCGCAGGCTCCTGGTGAGCGCGCGGCCGGCCGCCAGCGCCGCGCCGACGTCGACCTTCATGACGGTGTACGCGGCCGGGATGGTCCGATGCGACAGCTCCACGACCGCCGCGGCACGCTGTTGCGCGCGGGACAGCGGCAGGTCGGTGGCCCGCTCCGCTTCCCCGTGCTCCTCCGGGACGGGCGGCTCGGCCCGCTCCCGGTGGGCCTGAGGTACGGCCGTGAGGGCGGGGCCGGCCGCCGGGGAGAGCTCCTCGATGTCGGAACGGCGGATGATCTTCTTTCCGAGGCCGCGCACCCGCTCGGGGCCGATCCCCAGCTCGTCCATCAGGGCCCGCGCCGGAGCGGTGATGACGGGTTCCCCGGGATCGGCGGGGGTCTCAGGCCCGGCCGACGGGGCTTCCCTGGCGTGCTCGCGGGCCGGGGGAGTCCGCTCCTCCTCGGTAACGAACAGCCGGGCGATGACCTGGCCGGGCTCGCAGTCGGCCCCCTCCGGGAGGTGGTGGCCGAGGACGCCCCCGGCCTCGGAGACGATCTCCTCGGCGGCCTTGGAGGTCTCAAGCACGGCCAGCGGCTCGCCGGCCCGTACCGTCTGGCCGTCCTTGGCGACCCACTCCACCAGCACGTACTGGGTGTCGTTGTTGTTCAGTTTGGGGACGCGCACGTCGGTCATGCCAGGGCCTCCAGGACGGCCTCGCGGATGGTGGTGTCCTGGATCAGGACGTCGCGTTCCAGGTGGAGCGCGGTGGGGACCACGTCCGGCGCCGAGTGGACCACGCTCACCGGCAGAGGGAGCGAGCCCCACAGGTGGCGGTGCAGCCGGTGGGCCACCTCGCTTCCCCAGGTGCCTCCGGCGGTGCTCTCCTCGGCCACGCAGACGAGCCGCGTCCCTTCGAGCAGCGGCAGCAGCGGCCCGGGGTCGAACGGGTAGAGCCGGGCGGGCACGAGGAGCTGGCAGGTGATCTCGTCGTTCAGCAGCAGGGCCCGCATGGCGGAGAGCGCCCGGTGCGCGACCCCGCCGGGCGCGATCAGCGTGCAGTCCGGCTCGGACCCGTCGCCGAGCCTGACGCGGGCGACGTACGGCGGCGGCCCGACCAGGTCGAACGTGAACAGGTCCTCGACCTCTCCCTGCTGGTAGGCGCGCCGCGTGTACAGGACCTTGTCCTCGAACAGCAGGCAGGGCTCGCCCAGGGACAGCAGGTGGGGAAGCAGCTCGCGGGCGTCGTGGAAGGGGCTCATCTCGAACACCGACAGCCCGGGGATGCCGATGAAGTGCTTCTGCAGGCTCTGGCTGTGCGTCGGGCCGTACCCACGCCCGCCCCCGGTCGGGCAGCGCACGACCAGGGGGATCTCGACGCGCCTGCCGTACATCATGGTGGACTTGCTCGCGAAGTTCAGCAGCTGGTCGAACGCCAGTCCCGCGAAGTCCGCGAACATGATCTCGACGATGGCCTTGTCACCGGCCAGCGCGAGGCCCGCGCCGACGCCGACGATCCCGCCCTCGCTCAGCGGGGTGGCCATCACGCGCGAGCCGTACCGGGTGGAGAGCCCCTTGGTGACCTTGAAGGCCCCGCCGTACGGGTCGACGATGTCCTCGCCGAGCACGTGGACGCTCGGGTCGTCGGCCATCACCTGGTGCAGCGCCTGGTTCAGGTTGTCGACGATCCGCTCCGCCCGCGTCACGGACGTTCCCCGGCGGACGAGCGGGCCGCGGCGCCGGTGGGCCGGGCGACAGGGGGCCGGGCGACGGGAGGACGGGCGACGGGAGGCCGGGCCGCGACCTCGGTGGCGACCCGCGCGACCAGCTCGCGCTGGCGGGCGTCGATCCGGGCGAACTGCTCGGGGAACGCCTCCGCGTACGCCCGGTGCCAGCCCGACCGCTCCGCGTGGAGCCGTTCCTGCTCCGAGCGCGTGTCGTCCCCCTTGCTGTGGGGGCCGATGCGGTGGGCGGCGAACTCGACGACCAGCGGCCCGGAGGTCTGCCTGACCGCCGTGACCAGCGGTCCGAGCTCGTCGCGGATCCATGCGAGGTCGACGCCGGCGAACCGCTGGTGGCGGATGCCGAACGCCTCCGCCCGCGCGGCGACCGTGCCGGCCAGCTGCGCGGCCGTCGGCGTGGACTGGGCGATGCCGTTGTTCTCCACGACGACGAGCAGCGGCGCCCGCCACAGCTGCGCCATGTTGAGCGCCTCGTACACCGAGCCCTCGCCGAAGGTGCCGTCCCCGATGTACGCGCAGGCGAGCCCGCCGTGGGTGGTGCGCTTGAGGCGCAGCGCCACGCCGACGGCGACAGGAAGGCTCTCGCCCTGCACCCCGGTCGACAGGAACCGCTCGTGGTAGATGTGCTGGCTGCCGCCCACGCCTCCGCACAGCGCGCCCTCGCGGCCCATGATCTCCGCGAGCAGCCCGTGCGGGTCGGGGTAGCGGGCCAGGAAGTGGCCGTGCCCCCGGTGGTTGCTGAAGACGAAGTCGTCCTCGCCGAGCAGCGGGCTCAGCGCGACGGGGATGTGCTCCTGGCCGAGGCAGGTGTGGGTGGTCCCGTTGAGGGCGCCCCGCTCGAACAGCTCCAGCAGGGTCAGCTCGAAGTGGCGGATGAGCAGGAGCCGTTCGAGGTCCTCGTCGCCGACCTTGGCCACAGGCGACCTCCGCGCCTGCGCGGTGCCGATCACGATGAATGGTCTCCTTGGTCGGGGACGGTGCCGGGCGGAGGGGGTGCGGCGTGGACCGCCAGCCGGGCGGCCAGTGCCGCCCGCCGTTCGGGGGTGAGCGCCCTGGCCCTCGGCCGGTCGGCGGCGGGGGTGGCGGGCGCGGGCGTCAGCTCGCCGAGGTAGCGCTCCAGCGCCCCCTCGTCCAGCGAGGCGACGAAGGACGTGGCGGCCTCCCGCGACAGCCTGCCCAGCTCGCGGCGGTGGCCGGGGTCGGACAGCAGCCGGTCGAGCGCCTCCGCCCACGGCCGCGCGTCCTGCTCGGGGACGACCGGCACGGGCCGCGCGTGGGCCCCGGCCTCGTACCCGGTGATGGGCCGCACCGGCAGCAGGTACGGCACGCCGAGCTTGGCCTCCGACAGCCCGCCGACGTCCGAGGCGAGCACGGGGATGCCGCGCAGCATGGCCTCCACGGCGGTGTAGCCGAACGTCTCGTCCCACAGCGAGGGCATGACGAGGACCTTGGTCATGGCGAGGATCACGCCGATGTCGTCCGCGGGCTCGACCAGCCTGATGTTGGGCCGGCTGTGGAGCGCGTCGAGGTCGGCCCCGGTGGCGCCCCAGGTCGGCACGGCCAGGAAGGAGGTGTCCGGGCGGGCGTCGGCCAGGGCCAGGAATATGGGCAGGCCCTTGTACGCGCAGGGGTTCACCATGGTCACCGCCCCCTCGTCGCCCGAGCCCGAGCCCGAGCCCGAGCCGGGGCCGGGGCCGGTGACGGTGACGGGGTCGCCGTACACCTGCGGATAGATCAGCTCCGACTCGATGGGGCCCCACTCGCGCAGGTGGTCGCGTGCCGCGCGGCTGACGGCGACGACCCCCGCGGCGGCCTTGACCAGGCGCGTCCCCGCGGCGCTCGGGTAGAACGCTCCAGGGCCGAAGGGAAGCTGCTGCAAGGTGTGCGCCAGATAGACGACCCGGCCCGGCGTCGCCCGCGAGGCGGCGCCCAGCATGATCATGCCGGGGTCGTCGGACGGCACCAGCGTCCAGGACGGGTCCAGGGCCGCGGCCACGGCGCCGACCTCGCGGGCCAGCCGCGAGGGGGAGACGACGGCGTGCGCCACCACCCCCTCGTGCTCGTAGGTCACCGACTCGGCGCTCACCGAGCGGATCGCCGCCCCGAGGCCTTCGAGGTAGGACAGGTGCCGGTCGAGGGACGTCTGGCGGAGCGCGCCTGACATGGGGGCGACGACGTGGCACTCGTGGCCCCGGGCGGCGAGCTGCTCCATCAGGATGCGGTTCGACTTGTTCGCCCCGCCGTGGGTCGGCAGGTGGAACATGTTCTGGGCGAGCAGGATCCGCATCACGACCCCCGCCGGGCGAGCCGCCCGCGCAGGCGTTCCGCGACGACGCGCCGCTGTTCGGCGGACAGGTGGTCGAGCCGCCGGCGGATGCCGTCGGCGGGGGTCTCGGTGGCGGGCGCCTCCAGCAGCGCCGCGATCCGCCCGGCCGCCTCGCCGAGCGCCGTGTCGTAGAGCGCCGCGTCGTCGCGGGGCCCCCCGGGCTCCCCGGCCTGAGAAGGGCGCTCGATCTCCTTGGTGAGGAGCGCCGAGACCTCCTCGGGCGTCCAGCGCGGTGCGGGGAGCCAGGAGGCGAGGCCGAGGCGTTCGAGGCGTTCGGCGTTGTCCGGCCTGTCGACCCCGTGGGCGAGGATCACCTGCGGGGTTCCGGCTCTGAGCGCGCGGCTCAGGGTGCCGATGCCGCCGTGGTGCACGAGCGCGGCGACCCGGGGCATGACGGCGCGGAAGGGCAGGCGCGGGTACCAGCTCACGCCGGGAGGCAGCGGGTCGGGAGCCAGGTCGCGGTGCCGTACGACGAGCAGCACGGGACGTCCGGCGAGCCTGCCGCCCTCGACGGCGGCCGTGTAGAACTCCCGGTGCAGCATGCGGCCGGTGCCGCCGGTCACCAGCACCGGCCGTACGGGCCCGTCCAGCGTCGCGTCCAGTCCCGGGGGGAGCGTGTCGTCCTGGTCGTCGTCGGGGAGGGGGAAGCCGGTCAGCCTGACCCGGGCCGGGGAGCGGGCGCCCGCCCGGTCGAACCAGCGCGGCCACAGGCCCAGTTCGAGCCGGGCCGAGGCGAACCAGGCGTCCCAGTCGGCGGCCGGGTCGAGCCCGAGCTCCCGCCGCACCCGGACGATGCCGTCCGCGAGCAGGTTCCTGTAGGCGTGCAGGGCGCCGCGCGCGGCCATGAGCTGGATCGGCGCCACGGCGACCCAGGCGGCGGGGGCGCCCAGTGCCTCCGCGGCGAAGAGCACCGACAGCGCCGAGGTGTGCCGCCCGACGAGCACGGTCCGGCCAGGGCGGTGCCGCGCGGCCAGGGCGCCGAACTCCAGGGTCATCTGCTCGTACAGCCCGTTGCGCTCGTAGAACTCCGGCCAGCCGAGGCCGTCCAGCAGTTCGGGCGTGTCGGCCAGCGTCCGCTCGAACGCCGCCTGGGTGTCGATGGCGACGAAGTCGAGCCCGGCGCGGGCGGCGTGCCCGGCGTAGTGGGCGTGGGTGAGGAGCGTGACGTCGTGGCCGCCGGCGCGGAGCTCCCGTCCGAGCCGTACGAACGGCAGCACGTCGCCGTCGGTGCCATGGGTCACCAGCAGCATGGTGGCCATGAGGGAGGTCAGTCCTCCTCGGCGAGGAGGGCGAGCACGTCCTCGTCGGACAGGCTCTCCAGCTCCGCGAGGAGCGCCGCGATCTCGGTGTCGTCGGCGGCTTCGAGCCGGCCCCGGTCGATCGCCCTGGCCGCCTCGGCGATGGTGAAGTCGCCCGTGAACAGCAGGTCGACGGGCAGCTCGATCCCGTAGGTCTCCTGGACGCGCGCGAGGAACCTCACCATGGTCAGCGACTGGCCGCCGAGTTCGAAGAAGTCGTCGTCGACCGAGCCCGGCGTGACGCCCAGCAGCTCGGCCCACATCGCGGCGACCGCGGTCTCCGTGGCTGTCACGCGACCCTCCACGCGGTGTTTCGGGCGGTTTCGGGCGTGCCCGGCAGGAGCGAATGCGTCACTGAACCTCCAGCACGGGGTTTCGTGGGGGTTTGGTCAGGTGGGAGCGCTCCCACACCCTAGGGACCCGGCCGAACAAGTGTCAAGAATGACAAAGCTTTTGTGAGGATCTGGACACATCGTTGTCATTGAATATCCCGCTATAACGGCCATTCCGGACGAAACGTGTATGACATCTTGACGCCGCCAAAGCGCAATCTCTAACCTGTCGGCCTTGGGAGCGTTTGCACCACGCCTTATGTGATTTCGCTTTGGACGCGCGCTTGTCTGACGGACAAGAGCCCTTTCACCGCCGCGGTCCGGCAGAGGTACTGACGCAATGCGCGAGCCCACGGAAATGATCCCCCTATCGTTCGGCCAGGAACGGCTGTGGTTCCTCGACCAGCTCCGCCCAGGGGACTCATCGCATCATCTCTTCACGACGTTACGGCTCATCGGCCCTCTCGACGTCCGGGTGCTCGAAAGGGCGCTGACCGAGGTGGTCGCGCGGCACGAGCCACTTCGCGCGCGGTTCCCCGCGAGGGATGGCGGGCCGGTCCAGGTGATCGACGCCCCCGCGCCGTTCCCGCTGGAGTACGCCGAGCTGACCGCCGGCCAGGTGTCCGGATACCTCGCTGAGCGGACGAACCGGCCGTTCGACCTGGCCGCCGGGCCGCTGATCCGCGCGAGCGTGGCCCGCCTCGGCCCCGCCGAGCACGTCCTGTGCCTGGTGGTCCATCACATCGCCTGCGACGGCTGGTCGCTGAAGCTGCTGCTCGACGAGGTCGCCCGGCTGTACGCGGCGTTCGGGGAGGGCAAGCCTTCGCCGCTGCCGCCCCTGCCCGCGCGCTTCGCCGACTTCACCCGCTCACAGCGGGCGCCCGAGCCCGCGGGAGCGGCGGGGACGGGCGTGCCGGCGGAGTCGCTGGAGTACTGGAAGGCGCGGCTCGCCGGGACGCGGGCCCTCGAACTGCCGGCGGACCGCCCGCGGCCGGCGCTGGCCACGACCAACGGAGCCGCCCTGGTCGTCCCGCTCCCGCCCGGTCTGATGGACGGAGTGCGCGGGCTCGCCGCCGGTGAGCGGTGTACGAGCTTCATGGTGCTGATGGCCGCCTACCAGGCCCTTCTCGCCCGCTACAGCGGCCAGGACGACCTGTGCGTGGGCTCGGCCATCGGGGGGCGCGACCGGCTGGAGTACGCCTCCCTCGTCGGCTTCTTCGCCGGCACCCTCGTGCTGCGGGGCGACCTGTCGGGCGACCCCACCTTCCGCGAGCTCCTCCAGCGCACCCGTGCCGCCGCGGTCGGGGCCTACCGGCACCAGACCGTGCCGTTCGAGCTGCTGCTGAACGAGTTGGGCGTCGAACGCGACCTCAGCCGCGCCCCGCTGTTCCAGACCATGCTCGTGCTGCACGACATGGGGGAGACGCGGCTCGCCCTGCCCGGCGTGCGGGCGGAAGTGATCGACGCCGGGTACCACCAGGTCCACCACGACCTGGTCGCCGACGTGTTCGGCGAGGGCGACGACCGGCGGCTGATCCTCACCTACAACACCGACCTGTTCGAGCCCGGCACGATCGCCGGGTACGCCTCGGCCTTCCTGTCCCTCCTCTCGCGCGCCGTCGCCGACCCTGGCCTACGGCTGTCGCGGCTGCTGGATGTAAAGGAGGACGAGCGGCGGCGGTCGCTGGCCCGGGGCGAGGGCGCTGAACTGGAGATCCCCGGCCTGCCCACGGTGGTGGAGATGTTCTCGGCCCGTGCCGCTGAGACGCCTGGCGCGGTGGCGGTGGTCCAGGGCGGGGTGGAGCTGTCGTACGCGGGGTTGGAGGGGGTCGCGTGCGGGGTGGCGGCGCGGTTGCGGGCGGCGGGGGGGGGGGGGGGGGCGCTGGTGGCGGTGTTCGCCGAGCGTTCGGCCCGGACGCTGGCCGGGTTCCTTGGGACGGTGGCGACGGGGGCGGCGTATCTGCCGTTGGATCCGGGGTATCCGCCCGATCGGATCGCGATGGTGCTGCGGGATTCGGGCGCCGGGGTGGTGCTGGCCCAGCGTGATCTGGTGGACCGGCTCCCGGCGCACGATGCCGAGCTGGTGGTGCTGGACCCCACCGGCGACGACGACCAGGCCGAGGCGGGGACCCGGCTCACGAGCCTCGCGAGGCCGGGCGATCCGGCTTACGTGCTGTACACCTCCGGCTCGACCGGACGTCCCAAGGGCGTGGTCGTGGCGCACCGGGCGCTGACGAATTTCCTGGCCGCGATGCGGGAGTCGCTCGGGTCCGGGCCCCTGGACCGGTGGCTGGCGGTCACCTCGCCGTCCTTCGACATCTCCGGCCTGGAGATGTACCTGCCGCTGGTGACCGGCGCGCGAGTGGTGATCGCCGATCCCGGCGTGGCCCGTGACGGCGCGGCCCTGGTGGACCTGATCGAGCGGTCCGGGGTCACCCACGCGCAGCTCACCCCGTCAGGATGGCGCGTCCTGCTGGACGCCGGCTTCGATGGCCCGGCGGTGACCGCGCTGGCGGGCGGGGAGGCGCTGCCGCCGCCCCTGGCCGCCGAGCTGCGCTCACGGGTGGGGCGGCTGTGGAACATGTACGGGCCGACCGAGACCACCATCTGGTCCACCGCCTGGCAGGTCCCGCGAAGCCCCGCGAGCGTGAGCATCGGCGGCCCGATCGCCAACACCCGGGTGTACGTCGTGGACGAGGACCTCGGACTCGTGCCCGACGGCGTCCCCGGCGAGCTGGTCATCGGGGGAGACGGGGTGGCAGACGGCTACCTGCGCCGTCCCGGCCTGACCGCGCGGAGGTTCGTCCCCGATCCGTACGGCCCGGCGGGCGGGCGGCTGTACCGGACCGGCGACACCGTCCGCAGGCGCCACGACGGCACCCTTGAGTTCCTCGGCCGATCGGACAACCAGGTCAAGCTGCGCGGGCACCGCATCGAGCTGGGCGAGATCGAGGCGGCGCTGGCCTCCCAGCCCGAGGTGCGCGAGGCCGTGGTCGCCGTGCACCGGGAGACCCTGGTCGCCTACGTGATCGGGCGGGCCGACAGGGCCGCGCTCGCCGACCGGCTCCCCGCGTACATGATCCCGGCCGTGTTCGTCCCGATGACCGAGTTTCCCCTGACCCCCAACGGCAAGCTCGACCGCAAGGCGCTGCCCGAGCCCGAGAGCGCGGTCCCTGGCCGGGGACGGCCTCCGGAGACCCCGGCCGAGCACCGCGTCGCGGCCGTGTTCGCCGAGGTGCTGGGAACCGGCGGCACCCGGCGGTTCGCGGCGGACGACGACTTCTTCGCGCTCGGAGGGCACTCGCTGCTGGCGACCAAGGTGGTCGCCCGGCTCGCAGACGCGCTGGGCGTGCGCGTCCCGGTGCGCGAGCTGTTCGCCCATCCCACGGTGGCCGGGCTCGCCGCCGTCGCCGAGCGGTCCGACGCGAGCGTGGCGCCGTACGAGCCGAGGCCGAAGGGGGCGCCGGCGCCGCTGTCGGCCGCCCAGGAACGGCTGTGGTTCCTGCACCGCTTCGATCCGGGCGACGCCTCCTACAACGTCTACCTGGTACGCAGGATCTCCGGGCCCCTCGACGCCGCCCTGCTCGACACGGCGCTCACGGGGCTCACGGCCCGCCACGAGGGCCTGCGCACCCGCTACCCGCACGACGACGGCAGGCCGCTCGCCGTGGTCGAGCCGGTGGCGCCCCTGCGGTTCGAGCGGGCCGACGCCGCCGACGAGGAGGCGGCCAGGAGGCTGGTCGGCGCGCGGGTCAACGCGCCGTTCGACCTCGCCGCCGCGCCGCCGTTCCGCGCCACGCTGATCCGGCTCTCGCCGGTGGACCACGTCGTGTGCGCCGTGTCGCACCACATCGCCGCCGACGGCTGGTCCCTCACCATCCTGTTCGACGACCTGGCCCGCCTGTACGGGGCGGCGCGGCGCGGCGTGGCCCCGGACCTTCCCCCGCAGGCCCTCCAGCCGGGCGACGTCGCCTACCGGCAGCGCCTGCGGGACGGCCGCGACGGATCGGGCAGAGGCCGCGGGTGAGCCCACCGA
>NZ_JBEZFH010000238.1:0-10655 GCF_040649355.1 Sphaerisporangium sp. NPDC049002
ACGACGACGGCCGTGATCGTGCCCCCGGCCTTCCTGGCGGCGGCCCGTACGGCCTGACGGGCGAGCGCCCCCGTACCCACGGGACCCGGGCTTCAGCCGAGGTCGGCGATGGCGGCCACGGGGCCGCCGCCCGAGGGGCCCTGGTGGACGGCCGCGACCGAGACGAACACGGCCGGGTCGCCGGTGACGCTGGCGGCCACGCCGCCGACCGTGGCCTTGATCTGCCGGTGCCAGTGCACGTCGGAGTCGTCGAGCATGATGTTCCTGCGCCCGCGCACCCGTCCGCTGGGGTCGGCCTCGCACTTCATGAACACGTTGACGAGCTTGTCGCCGAGGTCGCTCGGGTGCGGGCGGTCGGGCAGCTCGATGCCGCTCCCGCGGATCGCCTCCCAGATGCCGTCGGCGTCCAGCGCGTCCTTCATCACGCTGTGCCCGATGCGGTAGCGACCGCCGATGCCCCGCACGTTGCCGACCACGACGATCTGCGCGCGGTCGAGCTCGACGCCGGAGGAGCACGAGGCGACGCTGGAGTAGAGGGACAGATCCTTGTGGATCTGGTCGGCCGAGGGCATCTCGATCTCGCCGAGCGCCACCGCGATGCCAAGGGCGGTCGTGGAGTTGGAGATGTCCATGGACGGGCCGGTGTCCTCGATCACCACCTCCTGGCCGCGCGACTTCGCGTCGGTGATCGTGGCCAGGGTCAGCAGCGGCGTCTTGGTCTGCACGTAGTGGACGTCGGCCGGATCCTCGATCCCCGCGATCTTCATGGCCTCGCGCACGCCGGCGGCGACCTTCTCCACCATGGCGGGGCGGCCGATGTCCTCGGGCAGGATGACGTCGCTCATCGCGACCCCGACCGAGACGCGCGGCTCGTCCGAAGGCTCGACGCCCGAGGGGTCCACGGAGGCGAAGATCGTGGCGTGCGGGCTCAGCACGCCGTCGGTACCGCCCGACCACACCAGCGGCACCTGCGCGGCCTCCTCGGGCGTACGGGTGCCCTTGGCGACGAGCACCTCGCGGAAGGCGCGGTCGGCGAGGATCCGGGTGTAGTCGTTGACGCCGCCGTTGCCCTCGGTCTTGCCGATCACGGCGAGCACCCGGTCGGCCTCGATCACCCCGTCGTCGATGAGTTTCGCGAGCCCGGAGGCGTCGGTGACGCTCTCGATGGCGACCTTGCGCACCTCGATCGGATCCGGCATATCTCCTACCTCTCAGTCATTCCAGTAATCGCAGTCATCTGGTCCATCACGCATCGAATCAGCACGGCTCACGCCGTCGTCGGTCACGGCTCGACGATGGTGCCGACGTCGCCGGTCAGCGCCCCGCCGATGTGCTCCAGTGAGGTGATCACCGCCCGGCCTCCGCTTTCCGCGAACCGCAGCGCCGCCTCCACCTTGGGGCCCATGCTGCCACTCGCGAAGTGCCCGGCCGCCTGAAGCGCGCGCATCTCCCCGAGGCTCACCCGGCCGATCGGGCGGGCGCCGGGCGTGCCGAACCCGGCGACGGCCCCCGGAACGTCGGTCGCGAGGACGAGCACGGTCGCCCGTACGGCGGGTGCGAGCACGGCGGCCGCGGTGTCCTTGTCGACCACGGCCTCGACACCGCCGAGCGACCCGTCGGCGCGGCGGACGACGGGCACTCCCCCGCCTCCGGCGACGACCACCGTGTAACCCGCGTCCATCAGGGTGAGGGCGGCGGGCGCGTCGAGGATCTCCACGGGGCGCGGCGAGGCCACGACCCGCCGGAAGCCCCTGCCGGGGAATTCGAGCCAGGTCTGCCCCAGCTCCTCGAACCTGCGCGCCTCGGCCTCGGTGAAGTACCTGCCGATGGGCTTGACCGGGTTCGTGAACGCCGGATCGCCGGCGTCCACGAGCGTCCGGGTCACCACCACGGCCGTACGGTCGCCGAGCGCGTTGAGGATCAGCACGCCGATCGTCGCCTGGGTCTGCGCGCCGCACCAGTCGAGCGGCACCGGGGGCACCACGTCGGCCGCGAGCTGGTTCTTCAGGAGCAGGTTGCCCACCTGGGGGCCGTTGCCGTGCGTCAGGATCACCTGGTGGCCCTGGGAGATCAGCGCGGCGACATGCGCCATCGCCCCTTCGACGGCACACCGCTGATCGACCGGCGAGGCGCTGCCGTCGGGCGCGGTCATCGCGTTGCCGCCGAGAGCGATCAGTACGCGTTCACCCACAGCCCGAAGCTATCCACACTGACACGCCACCTCATTGTCCATAATTGCCCACAAACCACGAATCCTTCAGAGAAACTCGCCAAGCGAAATCCGGCCATGACCACATAGAAGCCCCGCCGCCACTATTCGGTTACCCGGGACCGGCGTATCGGTGAACACCTGTTCAGGTAGGGGTCCACAGTGTCATAATGATCAAGGTCGGCCATCCAGCGGACCGCCCGTCCCACGCTCCCGCAGACCGCACGGCTCGTGCCCGATCTCATGGCGGTTCCCATGACCTCGTCCGACGCGCTCACCGAGTGGCGGCGACTCGACGCCGTGACGAGGAAGTCCGTGAAAGACCAGGCCGCCCGCGGGCGCCGCCACCATCGGCCCGGGGTCGCCGCCACCTCGGCTCGCTACGCCGGCGCCTCGCTGTCCAGGCCGACGGCGTGGATCTACGCGGCCGTCGCGGGAGTCCTGGTCGTCGTGCCGCTCGCGCTCCTGTGGAACGCCGAGGACATGTCGTGGGCGGACAAGCTCATCGCCATCCTCCTCGCGAGCCTCCTCCCCCTGCTCGCCACCACCGAGCTCCTGCGGGCGAGGCGCGTACGGCTGCTCCAGATCCTCACCGCGAACCGTGAGCCCACCGCGTTCGTACCGCTCGCTTCCGCGTCCGGCACGGCCGTCGAGGGCTCGGGCGCGACCCTGATCGTCCGCGTCACCGCCAGGCGGCTCCTGCGGGCGGATACCGTCCCGCTGGGCATCGCCCTGTGGCTGCTGTCCGGCCTGGCGTTCCTGTTCATCCCGGGCGACAGACCGGACGCCGTCGGATACGTGATCATCATCGTGATCATGCTGTTCCGGGGAGCCCCCGGGGTCGTGCGCTGGCTGTACTGGCTCATCGGAAACCGCACGGCCCTGATCGTGAGCCCCGACGGCATCGTGCTGCCGGGAGTGAGGGACATCCGGATGGCCTGGGAGGACATCACGGAGATCAGGCTCCTCCCCTTGTCGGCCGTGTACCGGAACGGCCGTGCGGGCGACACGGTCCTGGCTTTCGTGCCGGCGAACCCCCGCAGGGTGTCCGCTGCGAACGACGACCCGCCGCGCTGGGGAGATGTCCGCTCCGGGTTCTTCGCCCTGCCGGACGGATGGCTGGCACCGGCCGCCGACGAGATCGGATCGGTGGTCGTGCGGATGTCGGGCGTGCCGGTGTACGACTACCGGTGACCGTCGGCGGCCGTCGGGCGGACCCTCCAGGCGGGTGACCCGGTGAGCCGGCTGCTAGACGGGGGCCACGAAGCCCCAGAGGACCTGGGCGATCTCGTCCACCTCGGCGAACTCGCCCGAGGCCACGGCGGAGACCAGGTCGTAGACCGAGTCGTCGTCGGTGTCGAGCTCGACGCCGTTGTACTCGAGGAAGACCACCGTGCACACCCAGGCCAGCCGCGTGTCGCCCTCGGCGAACGGAGGGTGGACGGCAAGGGAGTGGAGCAGCGAGGCGGCCTTGATCAGCAGGTGGGGGTAGGCCTCGTGGCCGAACATGGACGCCTGCGGCCGGTGGACGGCCGAGTCGAGAAGCCCGGCGTCACGGAACTGCGGAGGCCCCCCGGCCGTGAGCTCGGCGAGGTCGATCACCTGCTCCACGGTCAGGTAGCGCGTCATGCGCCGCCCTCCGCGGCCGGGTCTATCAGCCGGCGACCCGTGACCGGATGGATCAGGCAGGAATCCTTGGCCAGGTGGATCGGGGAGGGATCCTTGGCGGGGCGGATCACGCAGGGACCCTTGGCCAGGTGGATCGGGGAAGGAACCTTGGCGGGGCGGACCACGCCGGGCCTAGGTGCCGGGCCGGCCGGGGGGCGTGTCACTCGCCGAGCCGGTCGAGGACGGAGCGCCAGCGCCTGACCGCGGCGACCCCCAGTCGCCGCACCTCCTCGTCGGCGTCGTGGCGCGCGATGTACTCGTCCACTGCGGCCTGCACGACCTGCTGCACGCTGCGCCCCTCCTTCTCGGCGCGCCGGCGCAGGGCATCTGTCTGCTCGTCGCTCAGGCGAAGCGTCATGGCCATACCTCCACGGTACGCATCCGGCATCAGGATGATTTGGACACGGCGAGTGTATGACTATTTACAGAACGCTGTCAGATGATTTCCCGTCCAGCCGGCTCAGCCGGGCGACCGCCTCGTCGATGATCTCGTCCTTCTTGCAGAAGGCGAACCGGACGAAATGCCTGCCCAGCTCGGGCCGGTCGTAGAAGACCTGGGTGGGGATGGCGACGACGCCGGCCAGCTCCGGCAGCCGCCTCGCCAGGTCGGCGCCGTCGGCGAAGCCGAGCGGCCGGATGTCGGTCTGTACGAAGTAGGTACCGGCGGGACGGTACACCCCGAAGCCCGCCGCGGAGAGCCCCGCCATGAGCCGGTCGCGCTTGGTGGCGAGCGCGTCGCGGAGCCCGGCGACCCAGCCCAGCTCCTCCCGGAGCGCGTGGGCGACGGCGAGCTGCCAGGGACCGCCCGCGGTGAACGTCAGGAACTGCTTGACCGTCTGTACGGCCCGCACCAGCTCGGCCGGCGCACAGATCCACCCGGTCTTCCAGCCGGTGACGGAGAAGGTCTTGCCCGCCGAGGAGATCATCACGGTGCGCTCGCGCATGCCGGGAAGCGTGGCGAGCGGGATGTGCTCCACGCCGTCGAAGGTCAGGTGCTCGTACACCTCGTCGCTGATCGCGACCAGGTCGTGCTCCTGGCACACGGCGGCGATGGCCGACAGCTCGCCGAGGGTGAAGACGGTGCCGGTGGGATTGTGGGGTGAGTTGACCAGGATCGCCCGGGTGCGCGGCCCCACAGCGGCGCGCAACTCGTCGGGGTCGAAGGCGAACCTGCCCTCGACCGGCCGCAGCGTCACGGGCCTGCGTACCGCTCCCGCGAGAGAGATCGCGGCGGCGTAGGAGTCGTAGTAGGGCTCGAAGACGATCACCTCGTCGCCGGCCTCGCACAGCGCGAGGACGGAGGCGGCCAGCGCCTCGGTCGCGCCGAGGGTCACCAGGATCTCGCCGTCGGGGTCGTAGACGAGCCCGTAGTGCTCCTTGCGGTGCTCGGCGACCGCCTGCCGCAGCTCGGGCAGGCCGGGCCCCGGAGGGTACTGGTTGAAACCCTCGCGTATCGCCCTCACGGCCCGCTCAAGCATCGCCGAGGGCCCGTCCGTGTCGGGGAAGCCCTGCCCCAGGTTGATCGACCCGGTCCGTACGGCAAGGGCCGTCATCTCGGCGAACACCGTCGTGCCGAACTCACGCATGCGGGCCACCAGAGGTTCGTTCACGCCGGTCAGCCTATCGGGCCGCCGCGCGCTAGCCTCTTCGGGTGATCGCCTGTTTTGCCCCCAATTGTGGGACGTATCGCCTTGGCCGGCCCCGGTGACGCGCATCCGGGAACTGGACGCGCTGCGCGGCTTCGCCGTCTGCGGGATCACGCTGGTCAACACCTGGCAGCACACGGTCGGCGCCGTGGAGCGGCGGTCGGTCACGCCCACCGACTGGATCGTCGAGAACCTCCTGCAGAGCCGCTTCTTCCCCATCTTCTCCTTCCTCTTCGGCGTGAGCTTCGTCCTGTTCCTCCGGTCCGCGGCGCGCAGGACGCCCCGCCCTCGGCTGGTCCTGCTCCGCAGGCTCGCCGTGCTCGCCTGCCTCGGGCTGCTCCACCGGATGGTCAGCCCCGGCGAGGTGCTCCTGCCCTACGCCGTCACCGGGGCGATCGTGCTCATTCCCGCGTCCTACCTGCACCGCCACCTCGTACTCCTCGCGGGGATCGGCGCCACGCTGTGGGCGGCGCTCGCGCACGCCGGAGGGGTGTGGCTGATCCCGGGCCTCTTCCTGCTCGGTATGGCGATGATCGAGTACGGCCCGGGGCGCCGCGCCCTGAGACCGGCGTTCATCGCAAGTGCCCTGCTCGGCGTGATGCTCACCGGGGCGTGGGTGTACCTGTGGGGTCGTCCGGAGACGTTCGACTTCCCCTACACGGTGAGCGTCTACCCGCTCGCCGGCCTCGCCGCCGCGACGGCCTACTGCACGGGCGTACTGCTCCTGGTGCGCCAGCGGCCCGGGTTCCTGGCGTTCCTCGAACCGCTCGGGCGGATCGCGCTCACCGCTTACCTGTCCGGCACCCTGGCGATCCTCGCGGCGCTGCCCCTCCTTGTCCAGGACGGCAGCAGGGCCGGCGTCGTGGCCGTCGCGGCGGTCACGATCGCCGCGCAGGCGGCCTTCGCCCACTGGTGGACGGCCCGCTTCAGGTACGGCCCGCTGGAGTGGGGGTGGCGCTGCCTCACCTGGTGGGAGATCGTGCCGAACCGGCGCCCGGCCGGCGGGCCCCCCACCTGACCCGCGGCCGTGCCCCTCGGCCGTGGCTGTCGGCCGTGGCTGTCGGCCGCGCCCCTCGGCCGTGTCCCTTGGCCGTGGTCGTCGGCCGTGTCCCTGCCGTGTTCCTCGGCCGTGGCTCTCGGCATGCGCGGCCTCCGGCCTTAGGCTTGTGCGGTGACCCGCATCGCCCTGTGCCAGATCCCGGTGTCCGAGGACCCGAAGACCAACCTCGAATGCGTGCGCGACGCGCTCGGAAGGGCGGCCTCGCGAGGCGCCACCCTGGCCGTGTTCCCCGAGGCGACGCTGACCCGGTTCGGCAAGGGCGTCGCCGAGCACGCCGAGCCGCTCGACGGCCCGTTCGTCACGGCCGTGGCCGACGCGGCGCGGGCGCACGAGGTCGCGGTGATCCTCGGCACCTTCGAGCCCGCCGGCGGCCGGGTCCACAACACCGCCGTCGCCCTCGACCGGCGCGGCCGGATGCGGGCCGCCTACCGCAAGATCCATTTGTTCGACTCCTTCGGCGCCCGCGAGTCCGACCTGGTCGCACCGGGCGACACGCCGGTGGTCGTGGAGCTGGAGGGCCTGCGTCTCGGCCTGATCACCTGCTACGACATCCGGTTCCCCGAGCTGGCCCGCGCCCTGGTCGACCAGGGCGCCGACGCGTTCGTCGTGATCGCCGCGTGGGGCACGGGCCCGATGAAGGAAGAGCACTGGGCCACGCTGGTCAGGGCGCGGGCCATCGAGAACACCATGTGGACGGTCTCCGTCGGGCAGGCGCCGCACCCCGAGTTCAGGGACTTCGGAATCGGCAGGAGCATGCTCGTCGACCCGATAGGAGTGGTCCGTGCCGATCTGGGCACCTCGGGCGCGGTCCAGGTCGTCGAGATCGATCCCGCCGAGACCGAGCGCGTGCGCTCCACGCTCCCGAGCCTTTCCCACCGGCGCCCAGATATTTATCGCGCCGTGCCGAACACCGAGGTCGCCAGATCGTAAAATGCGGGATGTGAGCGAGCCGGCACGAAGTACTCAGATGCAAAAGGTCATTCCGCCTCGCCTGCTGGTGCCCTATCTCGCGGGCCAGCGTACGATCATCTCCGGCTATGTCTACCGCGTCCAGGACTGCTCACGGCTGACGAGCCCGGAGCAGATCGTCTCGGCTCTCGACCTCTCCTTCGAGGGCTCCGAGCTCACGCCCTCGGTCCCCGAGCTGTACATCCTCCGGTGGCAGGTGCGCGACACCGACAACTACGTCGTCCCCTACGGCCCTCATATGGGCGGAGATTGGAACGATTCGCCGCCCTTCGCGGGCAACGGGTTCACCACCTCCCGCCAGCACGTCGTCCCCCAGTTCCACACCACCCCGATGCCCATCCCGGCGGGAGCGGAGATCCAGCACGTGACCACGCGCGGCGAGCGGCGGTTCGCCGAGTACGACGGGCTGACCTGGCGGCGCGCGGCATGAGCGACATCGAACCCGTGGGCCTCGGCTTCATCGCCCACCAGCACGAGCAGACCTACGCCGCAGCCCTCGGGCCGGGCCCCGACGACGTGATCCTGTTCAGCGAGGACTCCAGGGAGGGGTTCGCCCAGGTCGGGGGCTACTGGCGGCGGCAGGTCCGGCGGGGCGAGCTTGAGTGGCTCGTCCTGCTGCGCACGGTCGGCGCGTTCGGCGGGGAGCCCTGCGTGGTGCTCGACGAGGACGACGACGGGCTGCACATCGCCTACACCGGCCACAGTGGCCTGAAGGCCGAGGCCCTCGGCTACTGGATGGTCGACCACGGGGCGTACGAGGTGGTCGTGCCGCACGACGAGGTCCACTCCATCCGCGTCGAGCGGATCCCGATCCCCTGTCAACCGACGAAGGGCGCGAGTGTCTCTGGAGTGTGACCGAAGCTCAAGTCCTTTCCCGCGAGCGCCCCACCTTCGCCGAGATCTTCGCCGCGCACTACTCGGCGATGGTGCGGCTGGCGGGGCTGCTCGGCGCGGACGACCCGGAGGACATCGCGCAGGAGTCCTTCGCGCGCCTGCACCTGAGACAGGCGCGACTACGCGATGACGCGGCGGCCGTGCCCTACCTCCGCTCGACCGTCTGCAACCTGACCCGCAACCGGATCCGGCACCTGAGGATCGTACGGCTGCGCAGACCGGATCCGCCCCCTCCTGAGAGGAGCGGCGAGCAGACCTTCCTGCTGGCCGAACGGCACCGCGACCTGCTCGCAGCGGTCGACCGGCTGCCACGGCGGCAGCGCGAGGCCCTGGTGCTGCGCTACTGGCTTGATCTGTCCGAGCGCGAGATCGCCGACGCCATGGGCGTCTCCCCCGGCTCGGTGAAGAGCCACACCAGCCGCGCCATCGCGGCCCTCGGCCGTGCCCTCAAGGAGGACAGCGATGACTGACGAGCCCTCAAGGAGGACGGCGATGATCGAGGACGACCTCCGCGACGCCCTGCGCGCCCGCGCCTCGACCTACGAGGTCAGCCCGCACGCGTGGCTGGAAGTGCGACGGCGCGCCGCAAGGTCGCGCCGCCTGAGGTGGACGCTGCTGGCAGCCGTCCCACTGGCGACGGGCGCGGTGCTGGCCGGGATACCCCTGGTCGTCACGCACGGCGGGCCGGACGCGGTCACCGGCGCCACGACGGCGGTCTCCGGCGAGCCCACGCCGACGTACAAGGACGCCTACGCGGCAGGCGTCGCGGAGAACCCGCCGATCGGTGAGACGCTCACCCTGGTCAATCCGGCGGACGGCAAGTCGATGCTCCTGTGGTTCGCCCGCGCGAAGGCGAAGGGCGCCGCGGGGTTCGCCGACCTGTGCTCGGCCACTCAACTGTCGTCGGGCGGCACCATCGGGAGCTGCGCGTACGACTCGCGAAACCCCGCCCACACCGGTGAGGTCGGCTGGTACGTCGGGGGCACGGACGGGATGCTGCCACGCCCCGGCAAGCTCATCACCTATGGCGCGGCCCGCGACGCGGTGACCAAGGTCGAGGCGGTCGCCGACGACGGCTCCCGGTTCCCCGGCACGATCTACAGGCCGAAGGGCGCCCCGCTGGCGATCTGGACTGTTTCCTACCCTGCCCAGGCCAAGCTGACGGCGTACGAGCTCTCCGGCGCCGGCGAGAAGGTCCTCCAACGGGTGAAGACCGATCCCATGCCCGTCCCGGGCTCGACCGCGGAGCCCGTCGGACCGGCCGCGAAGCTGGGCGGAGGGGTGACCGCACGGCTGCACAGGGACCAGAGTCTGGTCTGGCGGCAGGACGGGAAGGTCGTCGCGCTCTTCGTCGTCGCGTCCACACCCCAGATCGAACCCGGCGAGACCCTCGCGGACGCGCTCAAGGGGAACAGGAGGCCGGTGATGTCGCGGTTCACCCACGACCGCTGGCTGGGCTATGCCAGGGCCGGCACCGGCAGGGTCGTACTGACCTTCAAGGACGGCACGTCCATCGAAGCGGACGCGATGCCTGACCCATGGGGTGGGGACGCGGTCCTGTTCTCGGCGCCGTACGCGCATGAGGGCGACATCTACGCCGAGGGTTATGTGATCACCGGGTACGACCGCGACGGCGGGGAGGTCTGGCGCGACGAGGCCAAGCCGGTGTCCGATCTGTGGGCGTCCCCCGCCCCGGGCGACCCGGCCTTCTCGGGTCCTGCGGGTCAGACCGGGCCGCCGAGGTGGCGGTAGCGGGTGAGGCGGGTGGCCAGGCGGTCCTCGGGAGGGCGTCGCATCAGGCCGATGATCTCGTATTCGAGGGTCCTGGCGACCCGCTCGCAGAAGGCCTCGGGCTCGTAGGCGGCGTCCGGTAGCTCGGGGATGATCCGGTCGACGATGCCGTCCCGTTTGAGGTCCGTCGCCCGTACCCCCTGCGTCTTGGCGATCTCGGGGGCGAAGTCGATGGTCCGGTACAGGATCGCCGACGCGCCCTCGGGCGGGAGCGGGGACAGCCAGCCGTGCTGGGCGCAGAGCACCCGGTCGGCGGGCAGCAGGGCCAGGGCGGCCCCGCCCGCTCCCTCGCCGAGGAGCAGGCAGACGGTCGGCGCGTCGAGCATCACCAGGTCCGCGAGGGAACGGGCGATCTCGGCGGCCAGCCCGCCCTCCTCCGCCGCCTTCGACAGCGCCGCTCCGGCCGTGTCGATCACGG
>NZ_JBEZFH010000239.1:0-10627 GCF_040649355.1 Sphaerisporangium sp. NPDC049002
TGATGCGCGCCCTGCGCGACGCGATGCGCCGGTACGCCATCGAGGCCGTCGAGCGCCTCGGCGACACCGGCGTGCTGCGGGAGGACCACCGCCGGCCACGCGGTCACGCCGGTGTTGCCGTCGGTCTGCTCCCACCGGTAGGTCCAGTCCTGCGCGGCCGTTCCGTCGCACGTCTTGACCACCAGGCCGTCCCCGGCCTGGGGGTTCGCCGTGGCGGGCTGGAGGCACTTGCCGGCGGCGACGTTCTTGATGACCATGCTGCCGTCAGGCTTGTAGGTGTTGGTCCACTTCACGGTCTTGTACTGCCAGGACGGGGCCCGCAGCGTGATCGCCGGTGCCCCCTCGCCTGTGCCGTCGGACAGCAGGGCCAGGCGGCTGCCGTCCATCCGGTTGACGAGCCGGCGTTCTTCGGGGGCGGCCGCGTCGGCGCGCGCGACCGGCGCGCACACGCAGAGGAGGGCGGCGGTCGTCACGGCCGAGGTCAGCGCCGGCGCAGAGCGCGTGAATGCCCGCTTCGTGGAACCCATGGGGACGAACCCTTCTTCTTGGTGGGGTGCGGCCTCCGCCCGCCGGAGCCCGCGCCCCACCTCTTCCCCGATCCTCACTCTCTGTAGTCAAATGGGGATCCACGAATTGATCATCGATCTTCCGGCCGGGAGCCTCAGATCCGGGTCGCGGCGAGGAGATAGGCCTCGCGCAGACCGTTCATCAGCATCCGGGAGTCGTATCCCATCGCGGTGTCCGAGGCCCGTTCCGCCCATTTCGCGCGCACGTCCTCGTCCTGCAGGCACCGCAGCAGGCCGACGAACTCCGTGACCGTCTCCCCGTGCAGGTAGGCGCCCTTCAGCCAGTCGTGGTAGCAGGGAAGGTCCGTGAGGACCAGTGGCAGCCCCGCCGTGGCGGCCTCCAGCGTGGCGAGCCCGAAGGTCTCGTGCTTGGACGGTAGGAAGAACACGTCCGCCGCCGCGCAGTATTCGAATACCTTGTCCCGTGGAACCAGGCCCGTGAACGTCACGTTCGCGGGCGCGCTCGCGCGCAGGCGGGTCAGATCGTGACGCGCGTCCGACAGCATGCCGAACTGAATTCCGCCCACCCAGACGAATCTCAGCTGGGGCAGGCTCCTGGCGCAGGAGACGAATTCCTCGACGCCCTTTCTCGGCTGCACCTGACCCACCCCGAGAACGACCGGCCGGTCGTCCCATTCGAACTCGCGGCGCAGTTCGTCGCGCCGGTGGGAAAGCGGCCGGATGCGCCGCTCGTCGACGGCGTTGCTCGTCGGGATGATCGGGCCCCGCACGCCGAGCTCCTTGAGCTCTCGCGTCGTCGCCTCGCTGACCGACAATATGAGGGTGGCCAGGCCGAACACCCTCCTCATGTACCAGCGGACGAACCCGATGGCCAGGTAGGTCCCCTTGATGCTGCCGACGAGCGTCTCGGGGGTGACGTGGGCGCTGATCAGTCGCGGGCCGCGGTGGGCCAGCATCCGCAGGACCGCGAACGGGCCCATCGTGTGCACGTGGAGGACCACGCGTTTTCCGTACGCGCGTATCCCGGTAACGTGCTCGAAATCAGGCATTTGCTTTATCGCCCGGACGCCCTCCTCGAATACACTGTGCACGCCGTGGCCTCGTACGGTGAAAGTCGATTCCGACATAACGCTCACCCGTACGGGGGCCGGCCCGGTCGTCGTCTGGTGCGGTATTTCTTGCCCATTTCGGCGCTTGCGAACGCTGCGACGTCGCTCACGTATCGTGACCACGGCGCCAATGCTAGGGCAAGAGAACCGAAAAGGCTATAGAGCGATGAACGCATAGAAATAGCCAGATATCCATATTCCGGCAAAGAGAATGTGCGCCCGTATTAACCCGGGGCGTATAAGTGAATCGCAGGGAGGGCTTCGGAGGCCGGAGGGGGTGCGGGTGTGGTGGAAGAGGCGTACGCGTGGATGTGGCGGTTTCATCTGGGGGATGAGACGGTCAGGGGCACGGGGGTGCTGGAGGTCCGGCGGGGTCCGGGGGTGCTCGGCAGGGCGGCGTGCGCCGTGCTCGGGTTCCCCCGTACGTGTACGGCGGTTCCGGCGCTGGTGACCGTTCACCGTTCCCCCATGGAGGATCCCGAGACGGGGGAGGCACGGGTCGCCGAGCGGTGGGAGCGCACCATCGGGGCGCGGAGGCTGATCAGCGTCCAGAGCCGCGCCGGCGATTGTGGGTGGGAGCGGCACGGACCGCTGGAGATCCGCACCCGTACCGTCGCCTCGCCGGACGAGGTGAACGTCGTGCAGGTGGGCGCCGTGCTGCGGGCGGGCAGGCGGGAGATCGCGCTGCCCGACCGGTTCTCGCCCCGCGTCTTCGCGCACGCGTGGGTGGAGGCCGGCGACCGCGACCGGAGGCCGCCGCGCTTCCACGTCGCCGTGCGGGTCACCGTGCCGCTGATCGGCGTGCTGATGTCCTACCGGGGCCAGATGTCCGCCTGCTGATGTCCTGCGGGAGTGTCATGCCCGTGTTCTGACGGCCTGCGATGCCTGTGTCCGCGTGCCCGCGGTCACTTGCTGGACGTAGGGCAGGGCGGCGGCACGCCGGAGGGCCGGGTGCCGCCGCCCGGCGGGTCAGGGCGCCCAGGCGGGCGCGACGACCCAGGTCGTGTCCTCGTCGTAGTGGGACGAGGCGTCGAAGGCGTGGGAACCGCCGGAGGAGGCGACGTAGACCTCCTCCGCGTAGTGCCGGACGTTCCCGGTGATGTTGGAGGCGGAGAGGCTGACCCCGGAGGAGCCGAAGCGGGGCGGCTGGGCGCAGAAGGTCGCGTCCTGGTCGAACAGCGTGGTGCCGTCCCGTGGGTCCTTGCGCACGCGGAAGTCCTGGTGGCGCAGGTAGTGCCCGGCGAAGTTCCGTGACTCGAAGGAGTAGCAGCTCCCGTCGGCCAGGCCGCGCCGCACGTAGAAGGTGGCGTCCTGCTTGAGGGTGTCCGGGCTGGTGGAGGTGACCACGTCCGTGCGGGCGAGCGACGCGCTGTGGCGCAGGTAGCGGTCGGTGAAGCCCGGGGTCGCCACGCGCAGCGACAGGGCCGAGCCGACGGTCAGGCCGGCGCCGCTGCGCCACCAGGGGGCCGTCACCTGCCAGGTCGTGTCATCGGCGAAGGACGCGGATCCGTCCCAGGGGTTCGGGCCCCCGCTCCGCGCGACGTAGACCCCCTCTGAGTAGTGCCGCAGGAAGTAGCCCGGCAGGTTGAGGGACTCGAACGACATGCCGTTGCCCGTGCGGCCGTCGCGCAGGCAGAAGGTCGCGTCCTGGTCGAACAGCGTGGTGCCGTCCCGTGGGTCCTTGCGCACGCGGAAGTCCTGGTGGCGCAGGTAGTGCCCGGCGAAGTTCCGTGACTCGAAGGAGTAGCAGCTCCCGTCGGCCAGGCCGCGCCGCACGTAGAAGGTGGCGTCCTGCTTGAGGGTGTCCGGGCTGGTGGAGGTGACCACGTCCGTGCGGGCGAGCGACGCGCTGTGGCGCAGGTAGCGGTCGGTGTACCCGGGGGTGGTCACCCGCAGGGAGACCAGCCCGTCGAGGGTGAGCCCGCCCGCCGACTCGATCACCGAGCGGTTGACCGCCCGAACCCGGTCGGCGTCCATCTTGCGCACCTTGCGGTCGTAGGTCCAGATGCCGTTGACCTCGTTCTCCACGTCGGTGGGCTGGGTGTAGATGGAGGCCGACAACCCTCCGCCCGTGATCAGCGGCTTGAGCTGCTCGTTGATCTGCACGTACCGGTCGGTGAGCGTCGCGGCGTCCGGCGTCATCTCGTAAGCGAAGCCCGTGCCGGGCCACTCGTGGCCGGGGCTGCGCAGGCCGAGACCGCCGAACTCGCCGAGCACGGCGACCCGGTCGGCGGTGGGCCGGTGCGGGGCGCCGGGGCCGACGTAGATGTGGTCGTCGATGACGTCCCCGTTGCCGCCGTCGAAGCCGCAGCAGTTGGAGCCGGAGTTGTTGGTCACCAGCCGCGTGGGGTCCCAGCTCTTGACCAGGTCGGCGATGCGGGCCGGGTCGTACTCGCCCCAGCCCTCGTTGAACGGGATCCACGTCACGATCGAGGTGATGCCGCGCAGGCTGTCGACCACGCGGCGCAGCTCGCTCTCGAAGTTCGCCCGGTCGCTGGTGGAGGGGGAGACCCCGGTGCGCATCGCGGGCATGTCCTGCCATACGAGCAGGCCCAGCCGGTCGGCCCAGTAGTACCAGCGGGCCGGCTCGACCTTCACGTGCTTGCGCACGAGGTTGAAGCCGAGCGCCTTCTGCTGTTCGAGGTCGAAGCGCAGGGCCTCGTCGGTCGGGGCGGTCGAGATGCCGTCCGGCCAGTAGCCCTGGTCGAGGGTGCCCATCTGGAACAGGAACCTGCCGTTGACGGTCGGCCGCAGCACGCCGCCGATCATCGCCTTGCCGACCGAGCGCATCCCGAAGTAGCCGGTCACGGCGTCCCCGCCGCCGGTGCCGGTGAGGGTCACCCGCAGGTCGTACAGGAACGGGTCGTCAGGCGACCACAGCCGGGCGTTCGGGACGGGGACGCGCAGGTGCGCGCCGACCGCGCCGGTGGCGCTGCCGACCACCTGCCCGCCGGTGAGCGCCTCGGCCCGCACGCCCTGCCCGGAGACGCCCGCCCCCTGGACGACCAGGTCGAGCACCCCGGCGGGGACGTCGGGGGTGGTGTCAAGGCGGGTGATGGCGGCGGCGTTGACCGGCTCCAGCCAGACGGTCTGCCAGATGCCGGAGTGCGCGGTGTAGAAGATGCCTCCCGGCGAGCGGCGCTGCTTGCCGATGGGGACGCCGGCGGCGTCGACGGGCGAGTACACGCCGATGATGATCTCGTTGGAGCCGGCGCGCAGGGCCGAGGTGATGTCGGCGCTGAACGGGTCGTAGCCGCCGGTGTGGGTGGCGACGGCGGTGCCGTTGACCCAGACCCGCGCCTCCCAGTTGACCGCGCCGAAGTTGACCCGTACGCGCCGCCCGGACCAGGTGGAGGGAACGGTGAACGTGCGGCGGTACCACATGCGGTCCTCGTGCCGCTGGACGCGCGAGAGCCCGGACTCGATGGGATAGGGCACCAGCACCTGCCCGGCGAGGTTCTGGCCGACCGGCGGGCTGTCGATCGACCCGGTGCCGGCGAACTGCCACAGGCCGTTGAGGTTCTGCCACTCGGAGCGGACCATCTGCGGCCGGGGATACTCCGGCAGGGGGTTGTCCTGGCTCACCTGGGCGGTCCAGGGCGTGGTGAGCGGTGGCGCCGCCTGCGCGGCGGGAGGTGAGAGCTGAGCCTGCCCTATCAGGGCGGCGGCGGAGAGCACGAGCGCCGCGATCACTCGGCGGGCCCAGCCGGAGGGTCTGACCATCTCACTCCTTGGCGGAACGAAGGGATCCCCCGAGACCGAAGAAGACCGAACTTGACTGCATCCGATCGTGAGCCGACCATACATCGCCCAAGTCCGGACGAAAATAGCCCATTCACTGACTGGATGCGACCGGTGTGCGCCATGGGAAGACGTGCCTGGCCAGGCCGCCTGCGCGGACGGCTTCCTTGTCTGACAGGGCCGCCGGGCCGGTTCGCGGAACCCGTTGTCCAGTCACTATCGGTCGGAATCCGTCAGGGCCGGACAAGGCTGAGCCGCCCATGCCCCGCCCGAACCTTGACCCACTTCTGGCGGGATGTCGGTTTCGCCTCGGGCAGGCGGTTCACATGGCCGACGCTTTGTCGCATGCCGTCCCGCGCATGGGTGGCGGCGGTGGGCGCTCGGCGATAATGAGAGGGTCGTCATGTGCGGGGACGTGCGGCAACGATCCCGTCCATGGCCGGCTTGAGTGAGCGGGGGCCGCTGTGCACCGGCCTTCTCACAAGGGGCCGCCGTCGCGTGGGTACGCGGTGGACCGAGCGGTCTCACGGACGTACGGGCCGGGCGGCGTCCGCCTCCCTTCACGGGCATGGAGGCCCGGTGACCCTTCCAGCGACCAGTCGGACCGCAAGGTGACCGCCCTTCAAAAGAGCACAAAAGGGGACAGGCACATGAACACTCGTCTTCTCGCCCTTCCGGTCGTAGCGGCCATGTCGCTCACGGCCGCCTACGGCACCACCGCAGGCGCCACCAGCGACAGCGGTACGCACGGCTTCACCGTGACGCCAAGGACCGTCCATTCGCCGACACCCTCAGCCTCCTCCTCTCCGGTCGGCCCGGGCTGCTCGTCCCTGCCGAGCTCCGGGCCCGGCAGCCCGTCGGAGATCGCCAACGAGCCGGTGGCCACCGCCGCCACGCACATCCCCGACCTGTCGACCCTCGTCGACCTCGCGAAGAAGGCGGGCCTGGTGGACACGCTGAACTCCGCCTCGGACATCACCGTCTTCGCGCCCAGCAACGCCGCCTTCAAGAAGGTCCCGAAGGACCAGCTCGACAAGGTGCTGGGGAACAAGAACGAGCTCACCAAGGTCCTCACCTACCACGTCGTCCAGGGGCGCAAGACCCCCGCCGACCTGGAGAAGGGCGACTTCTCCACCCTGGAGGGCGACAAGATCACCACCAGCAGGTCGGGTGACGGCTTCAAGATAGGCAACGCCGAGGTGACCTGCGGCAACCTGCAAACCCGCAACGCCACCGTCTACATCGTCGACTCGGTGCTCAAGCCCGGAAGCTGAGCCTCCCGGGGCGACCGTCCGGGGCGCGGGCGGCGTACGCGCCGTCCGGCCCCGGCCGGTCGCGAAGGCTCCTCTAGGCCGCGCGGGACGTCAGCAGGCGGTCCAGGACGCGGACCCCGAACTCCAGGCCTGCGACAGGCACCCGCTCGTCCACGCCGTGGAACATCCCGAAGTAGTCGAGCGCCGGGTCCAGCAGCAGCGGCGCGAAACCGTACCCCCTGATGCCGAGCGTGGCGAACGACTTGGCGTCGGTGCCGCCGGTCATGACGTACGGCACGGGGCGCCCCGCCGGGTCCTCGGCGAGCAGGGCCGAGCACAGGTCGTCGAACAGGCCCTCGGTGGGGGAGGCCACGCCGTCGCCGAAGCTGACGAACTCCCGGCTGATCTTCGGGCCGAGCAGCTTGTCGATCGTCTCCAGGAACTCCTCGCGGAACCCGGGCAGGAACCTGCCGTCCACGTGCGCGTGGGCCGTGCCGGGGATGACGTTGACCTTGTAGCCCGCGTCCAGCATGGTCGGGTTGGCCGAGTTGCGGATCACGCCCTTGAACAGGGTGCCGACCTTGCCCAGGCGCTCGACCTCCTCGTCGAGCCGGTCGAGGTCGATCGTCGTCCCGAGGGCCCGGCCGAGGCCGTCGATGAGGGAGGCCACGGCGGGCGTGAGCCGTACGGGCCAGCGGTGGTCGGCCAGGCGCGTGAGGGCCCGGCAGAGCTCCGCCACCGGGTTGTCCACCGGCGGCTTGGACCCGTGCCCCGCCACGCCGTGCGCGGTGACCTTCATCCACGCCGTGCCGCGCTCGCCCACCGCCACCGGATAGACGCGCAGGTCACCCTCACGGGAGGCGGACCCGGTGCCGCCCGGAACGGTCACGCTGAAGCCGCCCGACTCGCTGATGGCCTCGGTGCAGCCCTCGAACAGGTCGCGGTGCCTGGTGACGGCGTAGCCCGCGCCGTACTCCCCGGTGGCCTCCTCGTCGGCGAGGAACGCCAGCACGATGTCACGCTTGGGACGCAGGCCCTCGCGGGCCCACTCGCTGACGAGCGCCAGCGTCATGGACAGGGTGCCCTTCATGTCCACAGCGCCGCGCCCGTGCACGCACCCGTCGGCGATCTCGCCGGAGAAGGGGTGGAGCTTCCACTCCGCCGGGTCGGCGGGGACGACGTCCAGGTGGCCATGGATCAGCAGGGCTTCCGGGCTGTCCCCAGGGATGCGGGCCACCACGCTCGTGCGGCGGGGCGCCGACTCGAACACCGTGGGCTCGATGCCCAGGCCGGAGAGCAGCCCCGCGACGTACTCGGCGGCCGGACGCTCTCCCGAGCCGTCCGGAGTCCCGTCGTTGGTCGTGTCGATCTTGAGCAGGTCCGAGCAGATGCCTGCGACCTCGGTCACGTTCTTCCTTTCAGCGTCAGCGGCGGCACTTCGGGAGTGGGGAAGCCGAAGATGAGCCCGTAGAACGCGAGCTCGGCCTCGAGTGCCGCGACGATGGTTTCCTCTCTTCGCCAGCCATGCTGTTCCCCGGGAAAGGTGAGGTAGGCCCATCGCCCGCCGTGCTCGCCGAGCGCGGCGACGAACCGCTCGGCCTGGCCTGGGTCGACGATGGCGTCCTCCAGGCCGTGCATGAGCAGGGCGGGCCCGGACGCCTGTGCCGCGTGCAGGGCGGGGGAGCGCTCCAGATACCGCTCGCGGGTCTCGGGGAGCGGGCCGATGAGGCCGTCGAGGTACCGGGACTCGAAGTCGTGGGTCTCCCTGGCCCAGCCCTCCGGGTCGGTGATCGCGTAGTGGGCGACCGCGCCGCGGAAGGCGTCGCTGTGCACGAGCGCCGCCACCGACGTCCAGCCCCCCGCGCTCCCGCCCCGGATGGCGACACGCTCGGGGTCGGCGAGGCCGGCCGCCACCAGCCCGCGCGCGACGGTCTCACTGTCGCGCACGTCCACAACGCCCCAGTTGTGCCGGAGACGCTCGCGGTAGGCCCTGCCGTACCCGGTCGAACCCCCGTAGTTCACCTCGGCGACGCCGATGCCCCGGCTGGTGAAGTAGGCGATCTCCAGGTCGAAGACCATCGGGCTGGAGCCCGTGGGGCCTCCGTGGACGAACATCACGTACGGGGCGGGGGCGCCCGTCCCGGCGCCCGCCGGCGGGTACACGTGGGCGTGCACGCCGTCGAAGAGCATCGCTTCGGGGACCGGCAGCACGGCCGGGTCGGGAAGCTCCTTGGCGGGGGAGAGCACCTCCTGGGCGCCGGTCGCGAGGTCGACGCGCACGACCTCGAACGGCCTGTGCGGCGAGGCGCCCACGCCGGCCACGCTCGACCCGCCGGGGGAGGCCGACACCGTGGGAGCCCAGTAGGTGTACGACCCGCCGACGTCGGCGATCTCCCCGGTGGCGGGGTCCAGCACGCCCAGCCGCTTGCCGTCGGCGGTGCCGTACATCGTCACGACGCGGTCGCCCGCGAGCGCGAACCACTGATAGCCGAGCTTCCAGGCCGCGTCGCCGAACTCCTGGGGCAAGGGGGTGAGGTTGCGCGGGGGAGTGCCGTCGAGCGGGACCAGGTGGATGTTCCACCAGCCGGTGGGGTCGGTCACGGCGTACAGGGCGCCGTCGTCGCGCCACTCGGCCTGGGCCACCGCCTCGTGCGGCCCGCCCGCCACCACACGGTACGGCCCGGCGGTGCCGTCGTCCCGCAGCGGGGCCACGCAGAGCTCGGTGCCGTCCCAGGGCATGGCCGGGTGGTCCCAGCCGATCCAGGCCAGCCGGCGGCCGTCGGGGGAGACGCGCGGGTTCATGATGAAGTGCTGTGCCGTGACGACCACGCGGGACGGCCCGCCACCGAGCGGCACCGCGACCAGGTCGCGCTCGTCGCCGGTCTCGCGCACGCACCACACCTCGTCGCCGTGGATCACCAGGTCGGCGTAGCGGGACGATCCGGGCGGGGTGAGCGGCACCGGGTCGCCTCCCGGCGCGCAGCGGTAGAGCCGCTGGTCCTCCCAGTTGGCGAACACCAGCCCGCCGCCGGGGAGCGGGCGCCACGCCCGCCCGCCGTACTCGATCACGCGGCTGCGGGCGTTCCACCCCCGGGGCAGGACGTCCCGGACGGCGCCGTCGGGGGTGCGCCGCACGACGCAGCGCCGCCCGCCCTCGGCCGGGCGCGGCTCGTCCCACCACACCTCCTCGCCGGTGGGGGCGGGCACGATCTCCACCCAGAGCGGGCGGTCATCCACGCGTGCGACGTCGACGGCAGTGATAGGAGAGTCGATCACCAGTTGCCCTCTGAAGGTGGGAGTGGGATGTCGTGCGGGTGGATGACATGGACGATTCCCCCGCTGCTGGTGGTGCGTAACCAGACGTTCTCGAATGCGGCCCTCGGATAGGTTCTTTTGACCGTCTCGTCGGACGGCGCCGCCGGATCGTTGGCGATGACGTCGCCCCCGGCGGTGAACCCGGTCACGACCATGAGGTGGCCGCGTGTGGAGTACCCCGAGCCCGGGAGCTCGTGTTCCTTGAACGACTGCGAGGTGATCACCGGGATCCCGGCGCGGATGAATCGTTCCACCTCGGCCAGCGAGCGCATGCGGGTGACGAAGCCGCCCAGCCCGTACCGCCCGGCGTAGGCGACCCCGAACGGCCAGTTGCCGGTGCCCTGGTAGCTGTGGTCGTACATGTCGCGGGCGGCGTGGTCGACGGCGGGGCACGGGTCGGCGGGGTCGACGAAGGTGAGGTCGCCGGGCGCGGGCCCGCGTCCGAAGTACTGCAGGACCATCGTCACCGAGGCCGGGCTGCACCAGGAGTCGCCGCCGCCTCCCCACTCGGGGTGGTGGCCGGCGTGGGTCTTCTGCGAGCGCGGCGGCACGGCGAGCTCGACCCGGGAGCCCTCGCCCGCCGGGCCGGCAGGGACGCTGGCGCGCGTGGGCAGCGCCGAGGCCGAGTCGGCGGGTGGCCGGGCGGGTGGAGGAGGTCGTGCGGGAGCAGTGGGGGCGCAGG
>NZ_JBEZFH010000240.1:0-10506 GCF_040649355.1 Sphaerisporangium sp. NPDC049002
GGCACGAAAATTGGCACCATCTATCCAGAATTGTTCACACAAAGAAGTGTTTTGACTCCAATGGGTGACGATGGCATGGTCAGTGTGCATCAGGGTGCCCACCGGCCTCCGTGTCGGCGTCTACGCGACCGACGGGGCACTGCTGTTCGGCGACGGGCCCAGGCGATCGAACCTAGCCGCCGGTTCCCATGACGGCCACGTGCACGAGGCCGTCGAGGACGGCTTCATGGCGGTCTCCGCCCCGATCCCCTCCGACGAGGGGCGCGGGGGCGTGGTGCGGGTGGCCACGCCGTACGACGAGGTCGCGGACCGGGTACACGACACGTGGCTGCTAATGGCGGGCCTGGCGGTGATCGTCGTCAGCCTGGCGATCGCGTTCGCCCTGCGCGCGTCGAGACGGCTGGCCGCGCCCCTGGAGCACCTGACGCGGGCGGCCCAGGCCCTCGGCGCGGGTGACTTCTCCATCCGTGCCCCGCGTTCGGACCTGCGGGAGGCCGACGTCGCGGGCCTCGCCCTCGAATCGACCGCCCAGCGGCTCGGCGAGGTGCTCGAACGCGAGCGCGCCTTCAGCGCCGACGTCTCCCATCAGCTCCGTACGCGCCTCACCGGCATGCTCCTGGGGCTTGAGTCCGCCTTGGCCCGCCCGGACGCCCAGCGTGAGGACGCCATCCGTACGGCCCTCGCTCGGGGCGAGCAACTGCGCACGGTCATCGAGGATCTCGTACGGCTCACGCGCGAGCACGGCGCGCAGGACCGGTGCCTGGACGTCGGGGCGCTCCTGGAAGAGGTCCGGGAGACCTGGTACGGAGGGCTGGCCGCGCAGGGGCGGTCCCTGGCGCTGAACCTGCCCGGCGAGCTGCCCGCCGTCGCCGCGTCGCCCGCGGCGCTCCGGCAGATCTTGCAGGTGCTGCTGGACAACGCCGTCGCGCACGGGAAGGGCGAGATCACCGTGGACGTGGCCGACCTCGGCGACGGGGTCGCGATCGAGGTGGCCGATCAGGGGGCGGGGATCCCCGAGGGGGCCGACGTGTTCGCGCGCCGCTCGGGGGACGAGGAGGGACACGGCATCGGCCTGGCGCTGGCGCGGTCGCTCGCCGAGGCGGAAGGCGGGCGGCTGGTCCTTCGCCGGCTCTCGCCGCCGGTGTTCAGCCTGCTCCTGCCCGTCGCCTGACCCACCCGAGCCCGCGCGCCGCCTCCGCCGGGCCGGCTATACGTCGATCTCGTAGCGGTAGCCGCGGCCCCGGAGGGTCGTGATGCGCTGGGGATCCTCGCCGTGCTCGGTCAGCTTGCGGCGCAGGGCGAAGACGTGCACGTCGAGGGTCTTGGTCGGCCCGAACCAGTTGGCGTCCCACACGTCGTCCATCAGCTGCTCGCGCGTCACGACCTCGCCCGCGCGGGACGCCAGCGCCGCGAGCAGGTCGAACTCCTTGGGCCGCAGGGCCAGTGCCTCGCCGGAGACGTACGCGCGGCGGGCGGGGAGGTCGAGGGTCAGGAGCCCGACGGACAGGGTGCGCTCTCCCGGCGGCGCCGTCTGGCGGCGCAGGTGCGCGCGCAGCCGGGCGAGCAACTCGGTCAGCCTGAATGGCTTGGTGAGGTAGTCGTCCGCGCCCGCGTCCAGCGCGACGACGACCTCGAACTCCTGGGTGCGGGCGGTCAGCACGACGATCACCGTGGAGGGCAGGGCGCTCCGGAGGCGCCGGCATACGGCCACGCCGTCGATGTCGGGCAGCCCGAGGTCGAGCAGGACGAGGTCGGGAGCGCCGTCGCGCACCCGCTCAAGCGCCTGGCCGCCGGTGGTCGCCAGGGTCACCTGGTATCCGTTGCCGCCGAGCGCCTCCAGCAGCTCGGAACCGATGGCCGGGTCGTCCTCCACGACCAGCACACGTGTCATACGGTCGATGGTAAGCGAGCCGGGTACCAGCGAGGCGCTCACCAAGGACGGCACCGTGGGCCCGTAGGAGAGCACCGCGAGGCCCGCGCGAGAGGGCCACGGGGTTCGTGCGAGAGGACTGCGGGTCTGCGCGGGAGGGCCGCGGGGTTCGTGCGGGAAGGCTGCGGGTGCGCGAGAGGGCCGCGGGGTTCGTGCGAGAGGGGCGCGGACGGGTCTCGGGAGTTCGCGGACGGGTCGCGGGGGTCGACGGGAGTTTTCCGGCGCTCGGGTTACACGTCAAGGTCGTCGCTTCTGCCCTGGTCTGTCATGCCTCCCCAACCAGCACGTTCTCCGCTGATCGGCGGGTCGACACCCTTGACGGGCCACAACTCTCCATACTGTGAGTATGGATCCGGACACGTTCCGTGGTGACGTCGGCGTAGAGGGGCCGGACGTCTACTGGCGCCGCAGGGTGTCGGTGCTCACCGGCGCCCTGGTCGTGGTGGCCGTGGTCGCATGGGCCTGCACGAGCGCGTCCGGTGGCCTCGGGTCGGGCTCGCCGGCGCGGCCCGCGGTCGCGGGGTCGAAGGACCCGAGCCCCGGGGCGAGCCCCGCGGTGGTCTCGCCGAGCTCCACTCCGAGCCCCAGCACGACGGCCAAGGCGCCGGCCTCCGCGCGTCCCCCGGTGATCCTCACGCCCTCGCCCCTGCCGACCCGCACCCGCCGCCCCGGCGACCCGTGCCAGAAGCCCGACCTGGTCATCAGCCTGAGCGGCTCGTCCGAGGTCTACTCGGGCAAGGGGGCTCCGAGATTCATGCTGACCGTCGTCAACATCGGCCGCCTCGAATGCACGGTCGACGTCGGGCCGCGCGCGGTCGAGATCCGCATCACCTCGGGGTCCGACCGCGTCTGGTCGACGGCCGACTGCGTGAGCGGCGAAGGCCGCGACGTGCGGCGTCTGCGGCGTGGGGTGCCCCACGTGCGCATGGTCGAGTGGGACCGTCACCGCTCCGCGCCCGACTGCCGCTCAGCCCGTCCGAAGGCCCACGACGGCACCTACGTCGCCACGGCCCGGCTGGAGTCGCTGAAGAGCCCGAAAGTGATCTTCCACCTACGCTGACGCGGGCCTGCCAGGACATAGCGCTCCAAGGGTGCTCACGCGCAGCGCATCAAGGATGCTCGGATGGAGCACTCGAAGGTGCTCAGACGTAGCGCTCCAGGATGGAGGCCTCGGCGAGGCGCGACAGGCCCTCGCGCACGCTGCGCGCCCGCGACTCGCCGACGCCGCCCACCGACTGGAGGTCCTCGGTGCTGGCCGCCAGGAGCTTCTGCAGGCCCCCGAAATGGTCCACGAGGCGGTCGACGACGCTGCCGGGGAGCCGGGGCACCTTGGCCAGCAGACGGAACCCCCGGGGGCTCACCGGCCCGTCGAGGGCCTCGGAGCCCGCATGGCCGAGCACGCGGGCGACGGCCGTGAGGTCGAGCAGGTCGCCGGGGGACAGCCGGTCGAGCTCCGCCAGCGACTCGAAGACCCTGAGCGGGCGGCGTCCGGTCCCGGCCGGGAGGTAGTCGCGCATGATCAGGTCGCGGTCCTCCTCGACGCCCGCGACCAGCTCGGCCAGTTGCAGGGAGAGCAGGCGCCCGTCGGTGCCGAGCTCGACGACGTACCCCTCGATCTCGCCGGCGATGCGGCGGACCATTTCGAGCCGCTGCACCACGGCGGCGACGTCACGGACCGTGACCAGGTCTTCGATCTCCAGGGCCGACAGGGTGCCGGAGACCTCGTCGAGGCGCATCTTGTAGCGCTCCAGGGTCGCCAGGGCCTGGTTGGCCTTGGACAGGATCGCCGCGGACTCCTCCATGACGTAACGGACGCCGTCGAGGTACAGGGCGATGATGCGCATGGACTTGCTGATGGAGATGACGGGAAAGCCGGTCTGCCGCGCCACCCGCTGGGCGGTGCGGTGCCGGGTGCCCGACTCGTTGGTGGGAATGGAGGAGTCGGGGACCAGGTGGACCGCCGCACGCACGATCTTGTTGCCGGCGCGGTTGAGCACGATGGCGCCGTCCATCTTGGCCAGCTCGCGCAGGCGGGTCGCGGAGAACTCCACGTCGAGCAGGAAGCCGCCCGTGCAGACGACCTCGACCGTTTCGTCATAGCCGAGCACGATGAGGGCACCGGTGTGCCCGCGCAGAATGCGCTCCAGGCCGTCACGCAGCTCGGTGCCTGGAGCGAGCGTGGCAAGAGTGGACCTTCGGCGCTCGTCGATCCCCTTGTTGGTGTGTGCCACATGGCCCCCGCTGGTCGCTGACGTCGCCCAGTTTACCGGCGAAGCGGTGACCGGACCCGGACGGTGCTCAGGTGACGTGCGTGAGCGCGTCCCAGACGTTCTCTGCCTCTGTGACGTCGAAACCGTGGGAAAAGTTCGTCGTACGGATGGGAGGGCTGGTCACGGGGACCGGATGGAGCGCGTCGCGCCCGTCGGCGCTCGGGAGCGCGGAGGGCTCCTGGTCGAGCGACCCGGCGGGCACCAGGGCGTGGGTGAAGCCCAGGCGTGCGGCCTCGGCCACCCGGCGCCTGACGTCTCTGACCGGCCGCAGCTCCCCGGCCAGGCCGACCTCGCCGAGCACGATCAGGCCGGGCGGCAGGGGACGGTCGCCCGCCGCGCTGGCCACCGCGAGCATCACCGCGAGGTCGACGGCGGGGTCGTTGAGCCTGATGCCGCCCACGGTGGCGGTGAAGACGTCGCAGCCGCTCAGCCGGGCGTTCAACCGGCGCTCAAGCACGGCGAGGATCATCGTCACGCGGAAGGGGTCGAGGCCGGAGGAGGACCGGCGCGGCTGCTGCGCCTCCGTGGGGCCGACGAGGGCCTGCACCTCGGCCGGGAGCGGACGGGTGCCCTCGACCGTGACGGTGACGCACGTGCCCGGCACCGGCTCGGAGCGCCGCGAGACGAACAGCCCGCTCGGGTCGGGCAGCCCCTGGATGCCGCGCTCGTTGAGGTCGAAGCAGCCGACCTCCTCGGTGGGGCCGAAGCGGTTCTTGATGGACCTGACCATGCGCAGCCGCGAGTGGCGGTCGCCCTCGAAGTGGAGCACCACGTCGACGAGGTGCTCAAGGACTCGCGGCCCGGCGATCGAGCCGTCCTTGGTGACGTGGCCCACCAGCACGGTGGACATGCCGCGCTCCTTGGCCAGGCGGACGAGGTTGCCCGTGACCTCGCGCACCTGCGTGACCCCGCCGGGGACGCCCGAGGCGGCGGAGGAGCCGATGGTCTGCACCGAGTCGACGATGAGGAGCCGGGGCTGGACCTTCTCGACGTGGCTGACCAGCGCGGCGAGGTCGGTCTCCGCCGCCAGGTAGAGCTGGTCCTGGATGGCGCCGATGCGGTCGGCCCGCATGCGCACCTGGGCGGCGGACTCCTCGCCTGTGACGTAGAGCACGGTGTCGTGGCGTGCCGTGCTGGCGGCGGCCTCCAGCAGGAGCGTGGACTTGCCGATGCCCGGCTCGCCGGCCAGCAGAACGACGGCGCCGGGCACGAGGCCGCCGCCGAGCACCCGGTCGAGCTCGCCGATGCCGGTGGTGCGTGCTCGGGCGAACTCGGCCTTGACCTGGCTGATCGGCAGCGCGGGGGCGGACACAGCGCCACCCTGGACGACGTGGACCCCGGCGCGTGCGCCCTCTTCGTCGACCGTGCCCCAGGCCTGGCACTCGCCGCAGCGGCCCACCCACTTGGCGGCCCGCCACCCGCACTCGGCACAGCGGTAACCGAGCTTCTGCGTCTTGGTCATGCGGGGCACGCTATCGGCCCGGGCCGACAAACTCGCTCTCACGGGCCTCCGGGCAGATCAGAAATGGCCGTCCAGCTCGGCGAGCAGCAGGCGCTTGGGCTTGGCGCCGATGACCTGGCGGACCACCTCGCCGTCCCGGTAGAGGTTCAGCGTGGGGAAGCCCATCACGCCGTAACGGGCGGCGATCTCCGGGAAGTCGTCGGCGTTCAGCTTGGCCACGGTCAGGCGCCCGTCGTACTCGTTCGCGATCTCCTCCAGGATCGGCGCGACCATGCGGCAGGGTGGGCACCACTCGGTCCAGAAGTCCACGAGGACGGGCTTGTCGCTCTTGAGTACCTGCTCGTCGAAGTTCTCGTCGGTCAGTGTGATCATGTCGTTCCTCCGGTTCTGAGCACGCATCCGGGGCACGCCTCGGAGAGCTGTGCGGCCACCTCGGCCCTGCGGCCGAGCAGGGTGCGTATCTGCTCGTCGATCTCGGCGAGTTTGCGCCGGTAGACCTCGACGGACTCGGGGCAGGCGTTTCCGGCGTGGTTGCCCGCTCGCAGGCAGTCCACGAAGGGACGGGCGTCGTCGAGGGTGAACCCCACGGTGAGCAGGGAACGGATCTCGGTGACCAGCTTCAGGTCGGACTCGTCGTACTCCCTGTAGCCGTTGGCCGTCCTTCGGGCCGGGAGCAGTCCCTGCTGCTCGTAGTAGCGCAGCGCCCGAGTGCTCACTCCCGCTTGCCTGGCCAGCTCCCCGATCCGCATGGGCCCTCCCTGGTACGCGCTCAACGCTAATCGTTGACGTTAACGTCAAGGTCAAGCCATCGCGTCCCGGGAGATACGCGAAGGTCAGAAGTGGCGCCAGCGCAGCACGTTGGGGTAGTCGAGATCGAGGCCCTGGGTCCGCGCGATCGCCTCCTCGGCCACGGCGGGGGCGAACTCGATGCGCAGGACCGCCTCCAGGTCGGCCCTGGACGAGAAGACCATGCGCAGGTCGAGCTCCTGGCGCCGCCATCCCTGGCGCGACCAGAACGCCTCCACGGCCGCCGCGGAGTACGACGGCACGGTGCGGCTGAACCAGCCGCCGAAAGCGCCCCTGGTCGCGTCCAGGTCGACGACGAAGGCGGCCCCGCCCCGCCGTACGACCCTGGACAGCTCGCGCAGGCCGGGCTCGCACCCGGGGCCGAAGAAGTACGCCCACCGGGCCACCGCGACGTCCACGGAGGCGTCGGGGACCGGCAGCGCCTGGGCCGTGGCCGTGCGGACCGAGACGCCGGGAAGCCCGCGGCAGCGCTCGGCGGCGAGCGTGGCCAGACCCGAGTGGGGCTCGACGCCGACGACCTTGCTCGCGGTGGTGGCGAAGGCGGGCAGGTGGAAGCCGGTGCCGCAGCCGATGTCGAGGACGACGCCCCCGGTCCACGGCCGGATGGCGGACATCGCCGCGTCCACGACTCCCTCGGGGTCGACGGCGCGGTTCTCCAGCTCGTAGGTACGAGGTGAGTTCCAGATGTTCGGACTGGGGATGGCCCCGTCAGCGATCCGCGCCATGAGAACACGCTAGACCAGCCGGAATGCGGGCCGTTCAATTGTGATCTTCATTGCATCCGGGTTGCGGAGCGCCACCTGGCCGTGACCCGGCTTAGGCTGGCAGATGTGACCGACGTCATCCGAGTCCCGAACGCCAAGATCGCATTGTCCACCGCGTCGGTGTATCCGGAGCGCACTCCGGACGCCTTCGAGCTGGCCGCGCGCCTCGGTTACGACGGCGTCGAGGTCATGGTCGGCGCCGATCCGGTGAGCCAGGACATCGACGTGCTGGAGCGGCTCTCCGACCATTACCAGTTGCCGGTGCTGGCCGTGCACGCCCCGTGCCTCCTCGTCACCCAGCGGGTGTGGGGCCGTGACCCCTGGGCCAAGCTGGTCAAGGCGCAGAAGGCGGCCGAGCGGCTCGGCGCGCGCACCGTCGTGGTCCACCCGCCCTTCCGCTGGCAGCGAGACTACGCCCGTGACTTCGAGACCGGGCTCGCCCGCATGCGCGACGAGACCGACGTGACCTTCGCCGTGGAGAACATGTTCCCCCTGCGCGCCCGCGGCGCCGAGGTCGTGCCCTACTCGCCGGGGTGGGATCCCGTCGACCAGGATTTCCCGCAGGTCACGCTCGACCTGTCGCACACGGCCGTCTCGGGCTCCGACGCCCTCGAAATGGCCGAGAAGCTCGGTGACCGGCTCGCCCACCTGCACCTGGCCGACGGCGTCGGCACCACCAACAAGGACGAGCACCTGGTGCCCGGCAGGGGGAGCCAGCCCTGCGCGCGCATCCTCGAACGCCTGGCCACAGCGGGGTACGGCGGCCTGATCGTGCTGGAGATCAACACGCGCAAGGCCGCAGGGCGCACCGAGCGCATCGACGACCTGGCCGAGGGCCTGGCCTTCGCCCGCCTGCACTTCGCCGCCTCCTCGACGACATGATCCGATCGACGCCATGAGCCACGAGGTGTTCGACCGCGTCGCCGAGGCCTACGACGCGGCCAGGCCGGGATATCCCGACGGCCTGTACGACGCGCTCGCCGACCTGTCCTCCATCTCGCTGGCCGGGGCGACCGTTGCCGACGTGGGCGCGGGCACGGGCATCTCGACGCGGGGCCTGCTCGGCAGGGGGGCGCAGGTCGTCTCCGTCGATCCCGGCCGGCGCATGCTGGCCCGGCTCGTGGCCCGCACGGACTCGCCGCGCGCGGTCGTGGGCGACGGCAACGCGCTGCCGCTCCGCTCCGGGTCGGCCGACCTGGTCTGCTACGCGCAGGCGTGGCACTGGCTGCGTCCCGAGGAGTCGATCAAGGAGGCGCTCCGGGTGGTGCGCCCCGGCGGCGCCGTCGCGGCCTGGTGGAACACCCTCGACCTGGGCGCGGGCTCCGCCGACTGGCTGGTGGCCTACGAGGTGCGGCTCGCCGGGAGCTGCCCCGGCTACCAGGGTCCCGCGCTGCCCGATTGGAGCGTGCCTCCGGTCGCGGCGGCGATGACCCGGGCGGGGCTGACCGTCAGCGAGGCCTGGGTCCACTGGACCCGTGACGTGGGCGTCGCCGACTTCCTGCTCGACCTGCGGTCCCACTCCTACGTCGCCGCCATGGACGACGCCGCCGCGGACCGGCTCGTCGAGCGCGAGCGCGCCGAACTGCTGAGGGTCTTCCCCGGCGGCCGGCTCACGGTGCCGATGCGGGTCTACCTCGCGGTCGCCTCCAGGGCGGACGGGTGAGCGTGGCTCGCGAAGCGCACACGGCGCGGAAGGCGGGCGGGTGAGCGCGGGTGGCGACGGCGCGGAAGGCGGGCGCCTGAGCAGGGGTGACGACGGGGAAGGCGGGCGCCTGAGCAGGGGTGACGACGGGGAAGGCGGAGGGGTGGCGACCGAGAGGCGGCGTCCGGGGCGGCGTCCGGGGTCGGCGGACACGCGAGGCGAGATCGTCACGGCGGCACGCAAGATCTTCTCCGAGAAGGGCTTCGACAAGGCGACCATCCGGGGCATCGCCCGCGAGGCCGGGGTCGACCCGGCGCTGGTCCACCACTACTTCGACACCAAAGAGGGAATCTTCGTCGCGGCGCTGCGGTTGCCGGTCAACCCCGCGGAGATGATCCCCCTCATCCTCCAGGGGCCGCGCGAGGAGATCGGCGAGCGCCTGGTCAGGTTCCTGCTGACGATGACGGCCGATCCGCAGGCGCGCGAGCCGATCATCGCCCTGGTGCGCAGCGCGATGACGAACGAGCAGATCGTCGCGATGATCCGCGAGTTCCTCACCATGGCCGTGATGAACCGGGTGGCCGAGGGGCTGGGCATCCCGGCGGTCCGCATGCAGGTCGCGTTCGCGCAGGTGTTCGGCGTCGTCCTCATGCGGTACGTGCTGCGCCTGGAGCCTCTGGCGTCCGTCGAGATCGAGGAACTGGTCGAGATCCTGGCTCCTACCATCCAGCGTTATCTCGGAGACGACTGACCGGCCCCCGGGCGAGCTTTTCCCAGAGCATTGTTCTAGTATCGGTCCGACCAATCATGAAGGTCCCGCGTCCGACTTTAAGTTACCGGCGGGTACTATTCGATATGGTCTCGCCGTAACCGTGGATGACCGGTGTGTCTACGCTGGGCAGCCAACGCCATAGTTTGGAGGACCCGTGCTCCTTGTAGCGATCATCGGGCTTGTGATGACCGCCGTGGCGGTCACGCTCGCAGGTCGCCGCGTGCTCTGGCTCCACAGCCTCGCCACAAGCGGCCAGCCCGCCCCCGAGCGGGTGCAATACGCCAAGGAGAACATCGGCGCCGAGCTCAAGGCGCAGCTCGTCGAGGTGTTCGCCCAGAAGAAGCTGCTCAAGTGGACACCGTCGGGCGTGGCCCACTTCCTGGTGTTCTGGGCCTTCGTGATCCTGGCGACGGTCTACCTGGAGGCGTACGGGGCGCTGATACAGGGGGCGGTCACCGGCAGGCCGGACTTCCACATCCCTCTCGTCGGCACCTGGCCCGTCCTCGGGTTCCTCCAGGACCTCATCGCGATCGCGTGCGTCCTCGGCCTCGCGTCCTTCGCGGCCATCCGCATCGCGAACTCGCCGAAGAAGCTCGGCCGCGCCTCGCGGTTCTCGGGCTCCCACCTCGGCGGCGCGTGGCTGATCCTGTTCATGATCTTCAACGTGATCTGGTCGCTGTTCCTGTTCCGCGGCGCGGCGATCAACACGGGCAACTTCCCCTACCGCGCCGGGGCCTTCGGGTCCGAAGCCTCCGCGGCGCTGCTCCGCCCCCTCGGTCACACCGCGAACGAGGTGCTGGAGAAGGTCGGTCTGCTGCTGCACATCGGTGTCATGCTGGTGTTCCTGGTGATCGTGGTG
>NZ_JBEZFH010000241.1:0-10389 GCF_040649355.1 Sphaerisporangium sp. NPDC049002
CACCATCACCGCGTCCGAAGTGATCGCCCGCGCGTGGGCAGCCGTACCCCTCCGCGGTGAGCCTGATCGCGGCCCGCAGGCTCATGCGCACCCCGTTGCCGAACGTCACGATCGTCAGGTCGCGCCCGTCGCCGTACGCGCGGCCGCTGCCGATGGGCACGTGGGTCTCGGCCCATCGCGACGGCGGGGCGTACGGGGTGAGCCAGCCGTTGTCGCCCTCGTCGATCAGGTCGCGGGTGTTGTAGAGCGCGATCGGCTCCAGGAACACGCACACCTCGCCGTCGGCCCTGGCGGCGGCGACGCAGGTGCGCAGCATCGCGGCGGCGTCGTCGGGCCGGGCGGGGGAGGCGACGACGAGCCCGGGGATGTCACGCAGGGCGGCGACGGAGTTGTCGTTGTGGAAGTGCCCGCCGAAGCCCTTCTGGTAGGCGTACGCCGCCACCCGCACGACCATGGGGTTCCTGTAGGCGCCCTTGGAGAAGAACCGCAGCGTCGCCGCCTCGCCGCGCAGCTGGTCGAGGGCGTTGTGCAGGTAGGCGAGATACTGGATCTCGGGGATCGGCAGCAGGCCGGAGGTCGCCGAGCCGAGGGCCAGGCCGAGCAGGGCCTGCTCGTCCAGGAGGGTGTCGAACACCCGCGCGGCGCCGAAGCGGTTCAGCAGCCCGCGCGTCACGCCGTACACCCCGCCCTTGCGCGCCACGTCCTCGCCGAAGATCATGACCTCGGGGTGGGCGCCCATGATGTCGGACAGCGTGCGGTTGATCGACTGGGCGAGGGTGAGCGGACCCTCGCGCTCGGGCGGGGTCTCGCCGAACAGCCTCGCCCGGTCGTCCGCGTGGCGCACGGCCTGCGCCGCCACCCGGGCGGGGTCGCGGGGGGCGAGCGGCTCCATGACCTCGCGGGCCGACCGCAGCCGGGGCCTGCGGGTGGACTCCAGCGCCAGCTTGAGCACGTGCTCGCGGAGCGTCTCGTAGCGCGCGAGCAGCTCGTCGGGCATCGCCAGCCCGGCGTCCACCAGCAGCTTCGCCGTGGCCAGCAGGGGGTCGCGCTCAAGATCGGCGGCGATCTCGCGCGGCGCGCGGTACGCCGACTCGACATCGGAGCCCGCGTGCCCCATCAGGCGGACCATGCGCAGGTGCAGGAACGCCGGTGACCTGCGGGCGCGTACGTGCTCGACGGCCTGGCACGCCACGTCGTACGTCTCGGCGAGGTCGCAGCCGTCGGCCTGGAAGCGCGGGATGAGGGGATGGCCGGACGCCTCGACCCAGCCGGGCGGGGTGCGCACGCTGATGCCGATGCCGTTGTCCTCGCAGACGAACAGGATCGGAAGCGGGAGCCCCTGGTATGCGCAGTAGGCGGCGGTGTTGAAGCCGCTCAGGGCGCTGGCGTGGTTGATCGAGGCGTCCCCGAAGCCGCACACCGTGATCGCCCCGGCCGGCCAGGGCGTGCCGGTGACGCCGAGCTTGCGCGCCCGTTCGATGGCGAAGGCCACGCCGACGGCGCGGGGCAGGTGACTGGCGATCGTGGAGGTCTGCGGGATGACCGCGAGGTCAGGATGGCCGAAGACCTTGTGGCGCCCTCCGGCGATCGGCTCCTCGGCCGCGGCGGCGAGGCCGAGCAGCACGTCGCGCAGCCCCTCCTCGGCGAGCCGCCCGGCCTGCGCCGAGCGGGCCAGGTAGAAGGCGCCCGACCGGTAGTGCAGGAGCGCGGGATCGGTGACGCGGGTGGCGGCGGCGACCGCGGCGTTGCCCTCGTGGCCGGCCGAGCCGATCGTGTAGAAGCCCTCGCCCTGCTCGCGCAGCCAGCGCGCGGCGATGTCGAGCAGCCGGCTTGCGAGCTGGATCTCGAAGAGCTCGCGACATCGGGCGCCCGTGAGGGTGGTGCCGGGCCGCACGGGCAGCCCGGGATCGCGGGGGCCGCCCGGTGATAGTGCGGCGACCGACTCGGTGAAGTGCGTCTCAACAGTGTCGCGGGCCACGAGGCCGATTATGTCGCGATGAACCTGGTCGCGTCCCGGGGCTTGCCGATACAGGTCACCTGTCCGAGTGGACCGGTCTATTTGGCTCGGATTAATGACGGTTTGTCAGAAGACACAACCAATGTGCTAATGCAGCCGTCTACTACTAAGGAATGACGTGGCACCCTCAAAGCCGCGTTAGGCAACGGGAAGAAGGGACACCCCGTGTTAAAACGCATCCGTGCCGTCGTCGTGGCGATGGCCATGGGCGCCGGAGCCCTCGCTCTGGTGACCCCATCGGCGTCGGCGTCGGCAGGGAAACTCGCGGCCCCCGACGTCTCCTCGGTGGCGGTGAGCTCCAGCCCGGTCGTCGTCGAGAGCAAGGACGGCAAGGCGGTCACCTTCAGCTACCTCGTGGACGGCGCGACCACTGGCGGCTTCACGCTGAAGCGGCCCGACGGCTCGACCCTCGACGTCGAGGCCAAGAAGGTCGACGAGGTGGGCGGAAAGCAGAAGTGGCAGGGCACCCGCACCTTCGGCCGCTCGGACGCCCCCGGCACGTGGAACGTCACGGCCAAGGCGACCAGCGTCGTCGGAACCGGTAAGGCGGGCAAGGACTTCCAGGTCAGGCAGGTCTGGGAGAGCGACCTCGCCGGGTTCGGCGCCTCACCCGAGCCCGTCGGCAAGGGCGACACGCTGACCCTCCAGGGCCGGCTGCTGCTCAACGGCACCGACGGGTGGAAGCCGTACAAGGGGCAGAAGGTGTACATCGCCTTCCGTGCCGAGGGCGCAGCCGGGTACGACCGGGTCGCCTACGACTACACCGACTGGAAGGGCCGCTTCTCGGCCGGCGTCAAGGCCGACCGCACCGGCTGGTGGCGGGCCGAGTACGACGGCTCGCCGGTCGCGCACAAGGCGACCAGCGACAGCGACCAGGTCGACGTGCGCCGGCAGACCACCGGCAGCCGGATCACCGGGTTCCACGTGAACCCCGACCCCGCCGACCAGGGCGACAGGCTGTCCGCGCGCGGGCGCCTCGAACTGGACACCTCGCACGGCTGGGACGGTTACCGGGGGCAGAAGGTCGACCTGCTGTTCAAGCCCGACGGTTCGCGCTCGTGGCGGGTCGTGGGCCACGACTGGACCGACCGCGGCGGCCGGTTCTCGATCGGCGCAGGGGCCGAGCGGTCCGGCTGGTTCCGGGCCGACTTCGACGGCGCCCAGGGCGTGAAGGGCACGAGCAGCCGGTCCGTCCACGTGACCGTCAACGAGCCGGAGCCGCCCGCCGACACCCGGATCATCAAGTTCAACGCCTACCCCGAGCCGGTGAAGTACGGCAAGTACGTCAAGAACCGGGGCACGCTGCAGATCTGGGACGGCGACCACTGGGTCGCCTACGACCACGTGAAGGTGGCCCTGTACTTCAAGCGGGCCGGCCACTCCACCTGGGAGTACGTCAAGACGGTCAGCACCAACGGCTCCGGCAGGTTCTGGACCCAGGTCAAGGCCTGGAACTCCGGCTACTGGAAGATCCGCTTCAAGGGCAACGGCGAGGCCACGGCGTCGTCCAGCAAGAGCGACTACGTCAGGGTGAAGAAGTAACGCCCGTCAGGTGACACGACGGCCCGGGAGCCCGCGAGCCCCGGGCCGTTCGCTTCCCCGCCGGCGCGCGAGGGTCCGGGAGCCGGCCCTGGGCGGCGGCTTCTGGACGGACCCGGTGTGGATCACCGACCCCGCGGTGCTCGACGCGCCACGGAGCCTTCCCGAAATCGGCTTGATTACGTCTGATGGAATAGCCCACATGACAACACTTCGTGATAAAGCCCTTTTGTTCCGCTCGATGCATGTCCCCGGCCGGCCGCTGGTACTGCCCAACGCCTGGGACGTCGCCTCCGCGCGTGTCGTGGCGGACGCCGGAGCCGCCGCGGTCGCCACCACCAGCGCCGGTGTCTCGTGGGCCCTGGGCTATGGGGACGGCGACCACCTGGACCGCGACCGCGCCCTCGATCTGATCGCCCGGGTCGTCGCGGCGGTCGGCGTTCCGGTGACGGCCGACGTCGAAAGCGGCTACGCGCCCGACCCCGCGGGGGTGGCCGAGACCGTGCGGGGCGTGCTCGCGGCCGGAGCCGTCGGCGTCAACCTCGAGGACTCGCTCCGCGTGGGCCCGGCCCCGCTGCGTCCCATCCTGGAGCAGTCAGAGCGCATCGCGGCGGCCCGTGGTGCCGCGGACACCGCTGGTGTGCCGCTGTTCATCAACGCCCGGATCGACACGCACCGCCTGCCGGCCGGGGATCACGTGACCTGGCTGAAAGAGACCCTCGCCAGGGCCGAGGCCTACGTGGCGGCCGGTGCCGACGGGGTGTTCGTTCTCGGCGCTCTGGACGCGGAGACCGTCACGGCGCTCGTGCGTGCGGTGTCCGCGCCGGTCAACGTCCTGGCGGGTCCTCGGAATCTCACCGTGCCCGCGCTCGCGGCGTTGGGCGTGGCTCGCGTGAGTGCTGGGTCCTCGATCGCCGAGGCGGCGTACGGGCTGGTCGCACGTGCCGCCCGGGAACTGCTCACCGACGGCACTTGCGGAGCTCTGCGGGGCGGTCTTGAGTACGGCACCCTCAACGCGTTGCTCCTGGCGGAACCTGGCCGCTGATCCGTGAGCGGTACCGCCTGATCCGTGAGCGGTACCGGCCGCGGTCAGTGGGTCCCCAGCGAACCCTATGCCCGGCGCCGGCGTCGGGGCGAGGCCGGTCGTCGCCGGAGCCGCCCCGGCCGGCTAGTCGGTGCGGCGGAACTGGGCGATGGCGACGCCCAGCAGGGCCAGGCCCATGAGGGCGACGATTCCGAGCTCGACCATGACCGGGACGTGCCAGCCGAACCAGTGGACGCCGGGGTTGAGCGCGTCCACGACCTTCGGGTCCACGTCGAGGTGGCTGAAGACCGCGTGGCGCATCGGGTCCACGGCGTACGTCAGAGGGTTGATCTTCGTCAGGAAGGCCAGCCACCCGGGCAGGTTGGCCAGGGGGAACATCGCCCCGGACAGGAAGATCATGGGCATGATCGCCATCTGCATGATGCCGAAGAAGCTTTGCATGCTCTTCATCCGGGCGGCGAGGCTCACGCCGAAGGCGGTGATCGTGACCGACGCGAGGAACATCTCCCCGAGCAGGGTGAGGATCAGCGTGGGGGAGTAGGGCACGTGGACCAGCCCGGCGAGGGCCAGGATGATGAAGCCCTGTACGGTCGCGACGATGCCGCCGCCCAGGCACTTGCCGATCACGATCGCGGCGCGGCTCACCGGGGCGACCAGCATCTCGCGCAGGAACCCGAACTCGCGGTCCCACACGATCGAGCCCGCCGAGAACATCGCCGTGGTGATCACCGTCATGGCGATCACGCCGGGGTAGATGAAGGTGCGGAAGTCCACGCCCTGGCTCGGCCCCCGTGAGACCAGCGTGCTGAGGCCGGTGCCCATGACGAACAGCCACAGCACGGGCTGCACCAGAGTGGAGATCATGCGGGTGCGGTCGTTGACGAACCGCAGCAGCTCGCGATGGAGAACTATCTTGACGGCCCGGATGTCGTGCCTGACGCTGCGTCCTGGCACGTGGACCCGGACGACTTCGGGCGAGGTGGCCTCGGTCGTCATCGTCTACCTCCTCACCATGGCGCGCATCCACGCGGACGTGCCGCTCTCGCCCTCGGCGTCTCGGATGGTGGAGCCGGTGTAGTTCATGAAGACGTCGTCGAGCGAGGGCCGCGACACGCTCACCGAGCGGATCGGCACGCCGAGCTCGGCGAACAGCCGGGGGACGAACTCCTCCCCTGAGGGGACGGCGAAGGTCACCACGCCCTCACGGACGGCCGCGTCGAGGTCGAAACGCTCCTTCAGCGCGGTGATGGCGGTCGCGTCGTCACCGGTCTGGATCTGCACGCGGTCCTTGCCGATGCCGGCCTTGAGGGCCTCGGGGGAGTCGATGACCACGATCTCGCCGTGGTCGATGATGGCGATGCGGTCGCAGTACTCGGCCTCCTCCATGTAGTGCGTCGTCATGAAGATGGTGATGTCCTCTGTGCGCCGCAATTTATCGATATATCCCCAGATAGCGGATCGGGTCTGGGGGTCCAGGCCGACCGTGGGCTCGTCCAGGAACAGCACGCGCGGCGAGTGGAGCAGACCCCGCGCGATCTCCAGCCGGCGTTTCATGCCTCCGGAGAAGGTCATGACCTTGGCGTCCTTGCGGTCCCAGAGCGCGACCATCTCCATGACCTGCTTGATCCGCTCGTCGACCACGTCCTTGCGCACCCCGTACAGCTCCGCGTGGAAGCGGAGGTTCTGCTCGGCCGACAGGTAGCCGTCGAGGGTCGGATCCTGGAACACCAGCCCGATGTTGCGCCGGACCTCGTCCCGCTCCCTGACCACGTCGTGCCCGGCCACCTCGGCCGATCCGCCCGTCGGGCCCACGAGCGTGCAGAGCATGCTGATGGTCGTCGTCTTCCCCGCGCCGTTAGGCCCGAGGAAGCCGAAGACCTCGCCCGGGCGCACCTCGAAGTCGATGCCTCTCACGGCCTCGACATTGCCGTAACTCTTCTTCAGCCCCCGTACGGCGACGGCGGGCGCCTCGCTTGTCGTCACTGTCCCTCTTCCTCCTGGTTCCCCGCACGCGTAGCTCCATCATCTCCTCGGGCATGCTTCGCCGGTACGTACGGTCGCCTCTGAACTATCTAGATACATGAAAGATATATCGAGATAGTCGGCAGAACAAGGCCTGGTTCCGGGCAGGGTGAAGGCGAGGTCCGGCGGTCGGACGATGAGAGGCGGGGAGGTTAACGTTCGTTAACGAGGTCGGCCAGGGCGGCGCGGGCCATGCGGTGCAGCAGGTCGGACATCGCGTCGCGGGCCAGCTCACCGGCGCTGTGCGGGGTGGAGTTGAGGAGCCCGAAGACCGCGTGGGTGGCGGCGCGCAGCACCGGCGGCCGTACGCCCGGGTACAGCTCGCTCAGGACGGTGACCCACTCCTCGGCGTACAGCCGCTGGAGCCGCCTGATCTGCCGGCGGGCCGGTTCGGGGACGTTGCCCAGCTCGCGATCGTGCACGGTGATCAGCGCGGGTTCGTCGAGCGCGAAGTCGATGTGACCGGAGATCAGCGCGTCCAGCGTCTCGCCGCCGCCCGCGGCCTGGGTGACCCGATCGGCCGCTGAGGTGCGCAGACGCTCGCTGATGTCCAGCAGTATCTCGGAGAGCAGGGCGTCCTTGCCGCTGAAGTGGCGGTAGAGCGCGGGCCCCGAAATGCCGACCGCGCCGCCGATCTCCTCGATCGGCACGCCGTGGAAGCCCCGGGCCGCGAACAGCGTGGCGGCGGCGTCCAGGATCTCCCTGCGCCGAGGGCTCGGAACTCGGGTATGACTCCGCACAACGGTCATGACCGGCAATGGTAGACGAACCAGTTAATGATGACTAACATCCACGTCATAGTTAGGGAACGTTAACCGCTGGGAGGTGCGCATCATGGCCCCTGTGCTCCGGACGGTGCTGAGCCCGGCCGGCGAGGAGTTCAAGCGCAACGCGGAGCTCAACGAGCGCCTGGCCGCCGACCTGCGTGAACGACTGGCGGTCGCGGCCCTCGGAGGCCCCGAGCGGTCGCGCGTGCGGCACGTCGAGCGCGGCAAGCTCCTGCCCCGTGACCGCGTCGGCACGCTGCTCGACCCCGGCTCCCGCTTCCTGGAGCTGGCACCGCTGGCCGCCACCGGCCTGTACGGCGACGAGGCCCCCGCCGCCGGGATCATCACCGGAATCGGCCGGGTCGCCGGCCGGGAGTGCGTGATCGTCGCCAACGACGCGACCGTGAAGGGCGGCACCTACTACCCCCTCACGGTCAAGAAGCATCTGCGTGCGCAGGAGGTCGCCCTCCACAACCACCTGCCGTGCGTCTACCTGGTCGACTCCGGGGGCGCGTTCCTGCCGCTCCAGGACGAGGTCTTCCCCGACCGGGAGCATTTCGGGCGCATCTTCTACAACCAGGCCACCATGTCGTCGCGCGGCATCCCGCAGATCGCCGCCGTGCTCGGCTCCTGCACGGCCGGAGGCGCGTACGTGCCGGCCATGAGCGACGAGGCCGTCATCGTCAGGAACCAGGGCACGATCTTCCTGGGCGGCCCGCCGCTGGTGAAGGCCGCGACCGGCGAGGAGGTCACGGCCGAGGAGCTCGGCGGCGGCGACGTGCACGCCCGGGTCAGCGGGGTCACCGACCACCTGGCCGAGGACGACGCCCACGCCCTGTCCATCGTCCGCGACATCGTCTCCACGCTGGCCCCGAGGCACCCCGCCCCCTGGGAGCGCGCCCGCCCCGAGGAGCCGCTGCACGACCCCCGCGACCTGTACGGCATCGTGCCCGCCGACACCCGCACGCCGTACGACGTGCGGGAGGTCATCGCCCGGATCACCGACGGCAGCCGCTTCCTGGAGTTCAAGGCCGAGTACGGCCACACGCTGGTGACCGGCTTCGCCCACATCCACGGGCATCCCGTGGGGATCGTGGCCAACAACGGCATCCTGTTCAGCGAGTCCGCGCTCAAGGGCGCCCACTTCATCGAGCTCTGCGACCAGCGGAAGATCCCGCTGGTGTTCCTTCAGAACATCAGCGGGTTCATGGTGGGCCGTGCCTACGAGGCCGGGGGCATCGCCAAGCACGGCGCCAAGATGGTCACCGCCGTCTCCTGCGCCCGCGTGCCCAAGCTCACCGTGGTCGTCGGCGGCTCGTTCGGGGCGGGCAACTACGCGATGGCCGGACGGGCGTACTCGCCGCGCTTCCTGTGGATGTGGCCCAACGCCCGCATCTCGGTCATGGGCGGCGAGCAGGCCGCCAACGTGCTGGCCACCGTGCGTCCCGGCGGCGAGGACGACGCGGAGTTCAAGCGCGCGATCCGCGAGCGGTACGAGGAGCAGGGCAGTCCGTACTACTCCACCGCGCGGCTGTGGGACGACGGCGTGATCGACCCCCTCGACACCCGCACGGTACTCGGGCTGGCCCTGTCCGCCGCGGCCAACGCCCCCCTCGACCCCATCGGCTACGGCGTCTTCCGGATGTGATCATGTTCGACACCGTTCTTGTCGCCAACCGGGGCGAGATCGCGCTCCGCGTCATCAGGACCCTCCGCCGGCTCGGCGTACGGTCGGTCGCCGTGTACAGCGACGCGGACGCGGGCGCCCGGCACGTGCGCGAGGCCGACACGGCCGTACGGCTGGCCTCCGGCTACCTCGACATCGACCAGGTGATCGCGGCCGCCAAACTCAGCGGGGCGCGGGCCGTCCACCCCGGCTACGGGTTCCTGGCCGAGAACACCGCGTTCGCGCGGCGCTGCGCCGAGGAGGACCTGGTCTTCGTCGGCCCGCCGCCCGAGGCCGTCGAGGCCATGGGTGACAAGATCCGCGCCAAGGCGACCGTCGCGGCGGCCGGCGTCCCGGTCGTCCCCGGCGGCGCGGAGCCGTCCGATGACCTCGTGGAGGCGGCGGGGCGCATCGGCTACCCCGTGCTGATCAAGCCCTCGGCGGGCGGCGGCGGCAAGGGCATGCTGGTCGTGCGCTCGCCGGAGGAGATGCCCCAGGCCATCGAGTCGGCCCGCCGCACGGCCGCCGCCGCGTTCGGCGACTCCACGCTGCTGGTCGAGCGGTTCGTCGCCGATCCCCGGCACATCGAGATCCAGGTGCTGGCCGACGCGCACGGCAACGTCGTCCACCTGGGCGAACGCGAGTGCAGCCTGCAACGCCGCCACCAGAAGATCATCGAGGAGGCGCCGTCGCCGCTGCTGGACGAGCGCATCCGGCAGAGCATGGGCGCGGACGCGGTGAGGGCCGCCAGGTCCGTCGGGTACGTGGGCGCGGGGACCGTCGAGTTCATCGTCTCCGGCGACCAGCCGGGGCACCCGGGCTACTTCATCGAGATGAACACCCGGCTCCAGGTCGAGCACCCCGTCACCGAGCTGGTCACCGGCCTCGACCTCGTGGAGCTTCAGCTCCGCGTCGCGGCGGGGGAGCCGCTGCCGCTGACCCAGGACGACGTACGGCTGCGCGGCCACGCCGTCGAGGCCCGCGTCTACGCCGAGGACCCCTCCCGGGACTTCCTGCCCACGGGCGGACGGGTGCTCGCGCTCGCGGAGCCGGAAGGCGACGAGGGCGTGCGGGTGGACTCGGGGCTCCAGACGGGCACGGTCGTCGGCAGCGACTACGACCCGATGCTGTCCAAGGTGATCGCGTGGGGCCCGGACCGGGAGAGCGCGCTGCGGCGGCTGGACGCGGCGCTGCGGGCGACGACCGTCCTCGGCGTGACGACCAACATCGCGTTCCTGCCCCAGCTCCTCGACGGTGTCGGACTCCCATACGAGACGCTCGGCCTGATTGGTTCCATAGGGAGGTTCGACGCCCCACAGATGGATGCGTACTC
>NZ_JBEZFH010000242.1:0-10295 GCF_040649355.1 Sphaerisporangium sp. NPDC049002
GCTTCAGCGTCCACCCTCTTGGCTGCGACCGTGGTGCTTGAGCGCCAGTCGAACCACCTCCGAAGAGGGCCGCGGCCGGCGACGCCGGAACCTCCGAAGAGCACGACAGCGGCGACGCCGCGGCCTCGCAGAACCACGAGAACGGCGGGGTCGTGACGTCTGAGGGCCACGGAGCCGTCGAAAGCCACGGCGCCGGCGAGCACCTGGCCGACGAGCGGGGCGGTCCCGCCGTCCGGGGCCGGCGCGATGAAGGCGACCCGAATGACCTGCGGACTCCGGGCGAGGAGGGCATCGGCGGGGACTCTCACGGTTCCAACCGGTCGTTCCTCCTGGGCCTGGCCTGGTGGCCCTGAGCCGCCCCCACGTCCGGTATCCGTGCCGCGAGGCGGCTGCCCGCACGACCGCTCTTTTGAACCACCGCACGTCTGAGCTCCCGGCCCGACGCGTCGTCGCTTGACGGCCACGCTCGACCGGCGGTCCGGCATCGCCGGCCGCGGCCGGAGTAGGACCCCGACGTGCCGGTGCCCACCGCATGGTGCGGTGTCGGTGGGCACCGGCCGTCGGCCCGCGCTCACGCGGCCGCTTCCGGCCGCGCGCAGGATGATCGGAAGCCCCGAAATCCCGTCGTAAAGCGGCCTTGGCGGGCGAGAAGCGTATCGATAACGACTGGATAGCGACCCCAAATACCTTCGTCATTGCGAGCAGGAAAACGGCACGGACGTGAGCCGCCGCCACTGACGAGGGGTCAGCTGAAATGAGCAAGTTCGTAAAGACCATCGCCGCCCGGGTCATCATTTGCACGATCATCAGCGTTGGCGGCGCAGCGGCTGTCAGCACCATGGCCATGGCCGAGACCGCGTCCGTCACCACGGATGACACCCCCACGCCCACCCCGACGCCCACCCCCACCCCCACCCCCACGGGCGGCCACAACACGCCTTGGGGCTGACGGTCCTTTCTTTGAATGGTTCGAGTGCGGCCGGAGCATTTGGCTCCGGCCGTTTTCAGTGTTTCAGGAACAGATGCCGATGAGAAATGACCACCGCACACGCAGGGGCCCGGAATTAAGTCGTGTCTTCTTCGTTCCCACCAGCGAACAGAGGGGAATCCCATGAATAGCCGGGCTATTGCCACCCTTATCGCCGTCCTCCGGCTGACGACGGTTCATGCTGAGCCGGTACGGCTGATCACCACGCCATGAGCCCGTACGACCGAGCGGTGCGCTCCGGGTCCGTACGGCCGAGCGTGCGCGCCGGGTCCGTATGGTCAGGCGGTGAGCGCCGGGGCGGAGTCCCAGGTCGTGCCGGTGGTGCCGGCGGGCGGGGAGTCCCAGGTGGTGCCCGTGGCCGAGACGCGGGACGCGGTGTCCCAGGTGGTGCCGGAGGCGAGGGCGGTGAGGCCGCCGATGGCGACGCTGCAAGCGAGGGCCGCGGCGGCGGCGGACGCTTTCGCGGTGAAAAGGGAATTCACCAGGGATGCGGCGGGGTTCGTCATACTTTCTCTCATTCCTGAGGGCTGTGCACTTCGTCCTCGCGCAATGTGCCGCCAGGGGCGGTGTCGCCGCGCGTCACACCCTCGGATCACTCCGCCGCCACCTCACCCGGCGGACACCAACTTCCCCTGGCCGGCGCGGTGAATCCCTTTCGCCGCACCCCCGGTGCGCACGGCCATCTGGAAGAAACGTGCGGCGCCCGTCACACCACCGCCGCGCGGACGCACAGCACGTCGGGAAGATGGGCGGCCACCAGCGCCCAGGAGTCCCCCTCGTCGCGGCTGGCGTACACCTCGCCCGACCGGGTGCCGAAGTAGACCCCGGCCGGGTCGGCGTCGTCGGCGCACATGGCGTCGCGGAGCACGACCGGATAGAACGGCCCGGAGGGCAGCCCTTCGGACAGGGGCTCCCAGGTCTTGCCGGCGTCCTGCGAGCGGTAGACGCGGCAGCGCAGGTCCGAGGGGAACCGCATCGAGTCGGCCACGAGCGGGTAGGTGTAGATCACGTCTGGGCGCCGGGGATGGGCCACGATGGTGAAGCCGAAGTCGCTCGGCAGGCCGTCCGCGATCGACTCCCAGTGGGCTCCGCCGTCGTCGGAGCGGTAGACCCCGTGGTGGTTCTGCGCGTAGAGCCGCTCGGGGTTCACGGCGTCACGGCTCACCTTGTGCACGCACTGCCCGAACTCCGGGAACCGCTCCGGCATGAACGTGGCCTGGATGCCGGCGTTGCCGGCCGCCCAGGAGGCGCCGCCGTCGGCGCTGCGATAGACGCCGCCCGTGGACATGGCGACCAGCAGCGCCTCCGGGTCGAGGGGGTGGGGCAGGACGGTGTGCACGGCCTGGCCGCCGAACCCCGCCTCCCACCGGGGGCGGTGTGGGTGATCCCAGAGAGCCCGTACCAGCTCGAACGTGGCGCCGCCGTCGTCGGAGACGAACAGGGCGGAGGGCTGGGTGCCCGCGTAGACGCGCTCGGGGTGCCCCGCCGGGTCGGGCGTGAGCTGCCAGACCCGCTCCAGCGCCGTGCCGGTGTCCTCGGGGAACGCGATCGGCCGCAGCGCGGGCTCGTGCCAGGAGGCGCCGAGGTCGTCGCTGAAGGCGACGCTCGGCCCGAAGTGCGAGCTGGTCACGCCCGCCAGCAGGCGGGGTGTGGCACGCCGCTTGTCGACGCACAGGCCGTAGACCCCCGTCATCGGGAAGTGCGGGCCGCTGACGTCCCACGACGCGCGGTCGTCGTCGCTTCGGGCCAGGAACAGCCCCTTCGCGGTTCCCAGGGCCAGCAGGACGGTCATCGCGATCTCTTCTCGTTCCGACGACATGGTGACTGCGCGTAAGTATCCATCCGGTGGGACCGTTATCGGAAGGGCCGACGCGCCACTTTTTCTGGAACATGTGTTTGGATCTCGATGTTGATCAGGCTGGCTCAGGCGGGAAGATCCGATTTTCGGGGATTTCAGGGCCGGATTCCGCACTCGCAGAGCGGTGACTGGGAGGGGCCGGTCCGCGGGCGGTGGGCGCGGGCGCCTCAGCTCGCCGGCATGGCCTCCCGTTCGAGGTCGGCGTCGGTCCTCGGCCGGACGCGCCGCCTGATGGCGAGGCCGAAGGCGACGACCAGCAGGCCGCACACGCCGGACACCACGAACGGCCCCGCGGGCCGCCACGCGTCGTAGAGCGCGCCTCCGGCGGCGGAGACGATCATGATGCCGGCGGCGCCGCAGAGCGTGTGCACGCCGAACGCCGCGCCCCGCACGTCGGCGGGTACCTGCTGCGCCAGCAGCGGGCCCGCTGTCGTGATCCCGGCGATCTCCCCCACGCCGACGAGCACCGCGACGATCATCATGCCGCCTCCGAGCGGATCGGAGATGAGCAGCGTCGACAGATAGGCCGCGGCCGCGAGCGACTGGGCGAGGATGACGAGGTTCTCGCGCCGCACCCGGTCGCCCAGCCAGCCGAACAGCGGCGCGCACACCAGGGCGACGGTTTGCGAGACGCCCACCACGGCTCCCGCCCTGGCCAGCGCCTCCGCGCTCGACATCCCGCGCTCGTTGGTCGCGAAGTCGACGATCCACAGGGTCATGAACCCCACGACGACGGCGAGGTCCGCGCGGGCGACGAAGGACGCGGCGTAGGACAGTGCGACGCCCGGGTCGCGTACGAGCACGAGGCCCTCGCGCGCCAGACGGGACAGCGAGGTGCGCTCGGCGGTGGCGCTGACCTTGGCCGTGGAGAGCGTCAGCCACAGCAGCACGGCGACGACCAGGATGCCGGCCGCGATCAGCAGGAAGGCCAGCCGGGTCGCCGCCACCGGTTCGAGTCCCCGGCCCTCCAGGATCTGCGGCAGCCTGACCAGCACCAGCACGGCGACCACCGCGCCGAGCCCGCCGCAGACGCCGATGAGGCCGTACGACTTGCCGCGCGACCGGGTGCGCACGTAGTCGATCGCGATGGTCGACATCATGGCGTTGAGCGCGGCCACCCCCAGCCCGAACACCACGCGAAGGGCCACGAGGACGGCGGTGTCGCCCGCGAACGGGAACAGCGCGGTGCCGATCGCGCACAGCAGCATCCCGAGGATCACTATCAGCCGCCGGCCGAACCGGTCGGCGAGCGCGCCGTACCACGTGAGGCTGAGGATCATCGCGAGCTCCGCGGCGAAGCCCAGGAGCCCGACGGTCGTGCCCTGGGCGGACTCGGGGACGCCGAGGATCGTGGTGAGAATGTGCGGCTGGGCGGACGGGAGAAAGGAGATCACCGCCGTGCCCGCCGTCGCCATCGACAGCAGGGCCCACATGTTGCCTTTGGTGATGCCGTCGGCTAGCTGAGTGCCCAGCACGCGGCGTGTCGGGGGAGTGGACATGCGAAGATCATGACATTCTGCATTAAGTTCTTCCTCCAAAAGCTGAAATTTCAGTACTTGTTGTTAAGATCGTCATGTGGTGCCGACCAGTAGAGGACAGCGATGAATCCGGCCTCGATAGGGGGAGGTTTCGACCCAAATACCCCCAATGCGGCACGAATGTATGACTATTTCCTGGGTGGCAAGGACAACCTTCCCGCTGACCGGGAAGCGGCCGAGAAGGTCCTGCGGTTCGTCCCGGAGATCCCCATCGGCATCAGGGAGAACCGCGCCTTCCTCGCGAGGGCCGTACGCTTCCTCGCCGAGCAGGGCATCCGCCAGTTCCTCGACATCGGTGCCGGCCTGCCGACGCAGCGCAACGTGCACCAGGTGGCCGCCGAGGTCGCCCCCGACGCCCGCACGGCGTACGTCGACAACGACCCGCAGGTGCTCGCCCACGCGCGCGCCCTGTTGCAGGACAGCCCGCAGGTGCTCGTCGTGGAGGGGGACGTGCGGCGGCCGGCGGAGATCCTGGGCCGGCCCGAACTGCGCGCCCACCTCGACTTCGACCAGCCGATCGCGGTGCTGCTGCTGGCGATCATCCACTTCATCCCCGACGGCGACGACCCGGTCGGCATCATCGCGGCGATCCGCGACGCGCTGGCCCCCGGCAGCTACGTGGCGATCTCGCACGTCGCCGTCGACGAGCGCCCGCAGGCCGCGCCCGGGGTGGAGGGCGTCTACAACAACGCCTCCGCGCAGTTCGTCGCGAGGATGAGCGGGGAGATCGCGCCGTTCTTCAAGGGACTCGACCTGGTCGATCCGGGAATGGTCAACCTGCACGAATGGCGGCCGGACATTCCCGTTGTCGCGCCAGTCCTGGAAAAGGTGAAATCCTACTTCCTCTGCGGAGTCGGACGCGTTTCCTAGCCCCGCCGTACGGCCCCGCGCGGTTGGGCCGGGTGGGGCCGTACGGGAGGGGCCGGGGTTAGCTGACCTGGAGGTCGACGCAGGAGTAGAAGGCGTTCGCGGTGTCGGCGATGTTCCAGACGGCGAGGACCTTCTGGCGGCCGGTCCTGTTTCCGAGGTTCACGGTGTGGGACACCGTGGCGCCGGGCTGCCGTCCCTGGTCGTTGAACTGCGCGATCCGGGTGCTGCCGATGAAGTAGTCCCACGTGCTGGTGGCGTGGCGGGCGGTCAGCACCCAGTTGAAGGTGACGGTCTTGCCGACGCTCGTGGCGGGCCAGTTCTTGCTCTCGTCGGCGAGCTGGGCGAAGCGGGCGACGCCGCCGTTGCAGCTCTTCAGGCCCTTCGGTCCTTCCACGCTCTGCGGCTCGTAGATGATCTCACCGCAGTTGGGGACGCGGCCCTGGGCGCACATGGCCTGCCGGCTCGCCGGCGAGGAGATGTAGCCGTGGGCGAGGGCGGGGGAGGCGACGAACACCGTGGCCCCGATGGCGAGCACCGCGGTGGCGAGGAAAGTGATCGTTCTTCGCATGTCCTGCTCCTTCTGTGGGGGGTGAGGACAATTGTGTAAGAAACTTTCCTAAGAGTAAATCCTGGCCTGACAAGATTTTCTCAGGTCAGTCATGGTGTGCTGCCTGCCGGGGAAGGGGTCAGTGCGACTCCCTTGCCACCTCGTCGCCGCTCGACCCGAGCAGGAAGTCCAAGTCCGCCCCGGTGTCGGCCTGCATGACATGGTCGACGTACAGCCGCTCCCACCCCCGCGACGGGTTCGCGAAGGCCTGGGCGGCGGCGGGCGAGGGGCTCCGCGCGGCGAACTCCATGGCGGGCAGGTCGACGTCCAGCCGCCGGGCCTCCACGTCGAGCACGATGGGGTCGCCCGTGCGGACCAGCCCGAGAGGCCCGCCGGCGGCCGCCTCGGGAGCGACGTGCAGGACGACGGTCCCGTACGCCGTGCCGCTCATCCGCCCGTCGCAGACCCGGACCATGTCCCTGACGCCGCGCGCGAGCAGCTTGGGAGGCAGGGGGAGGTTGGCCACCTCCGGCATCCCGGGATAGCCGCGCGGCCCGCACCCGCGCAGGACCAGCACCGAGGTCTCGTCGACGTCGAGCGAGGGGTCGTTGAGCCGGGCGCGGGCGTCCTCGACGCTGTCGAAGACCAGGGCGCGCCCGCGGTGCCGCAGTAGTTCGGGCGAGGCCGCGGCCGGCTTGATCACCGCTCCGTGGGGCGCGAGGTCGCCGCGGAGCACGGCGATGCCCGCGTCTTCGAGCAGCGGCCTCTCACGGGGCCGGATGACGTCCTCATCGAAGATGCTCGCGTCGCCGAGGTGCTCGGTCAGGGGAGTGCCGTCGACCGTCATCGCCTCCGGGTCGAGCAGGTCCCTGACCTCGCGGAGCACAGCGAGCAGGCCCCCCGCCCGGTACAGGTCGTCCATCAGGTGACGCCCGGCGGGCAGCAGGTCCACCAGCAGCGGCACCCCGGCCCCGGTCCGGTCGAAGTCGTCGAGGCTGAGGTCGACGCCGAGGCGGCCGGCGATCGCGAGCAGGTGCACGACGGCGTTGGTCGAGCCCCCGATCGCGGCCAGGGTGACGACGGCGTTGAGGAACGAGCCGCGCGTGATCACATCGCTGGGACGGCGGCCCTCGGCGATCATGCCGACGACCAGGCGTCCGGTCGCGTGTGAGAGTTCGAGCAGCCTGCTGTCGGGGGCCGGGGTCCCGGCGATTCCGGGAAGCGACATGCCGAGGGCCTCGGTCACCAGGGCCATGGTCGAGGCCGTGCCCATGGTGTTGCAGTGCCCCCTGCTCCTGATCATCGACGACTCCGACGCCGTGAACTCCCTCTGCGTGAGCGTGCCCGCCCGTACCTCCTCGCTGAGCCGCCACACGTCGGTGCCGCATCCGAGGGGGTGGCCCCTGAAGGTCCCGGTGAGCATGGGGCCGCCGGGGACGACGACGGCGGGCAGGTTCACCGACGCGGCGGCCATCAGCAGCGCCGGGATCGTCTTGTCGCACCCGCCGAGCAGCACGACGCCGTCGATCGGGTTGGCCCGGAGCATCTCCTCGGTGGCCATGGCGGCCATGTTGCGCCACAGCATCGCGGTCGGGCGGACCTGGGTCTCGCCGAGGGAGACCACGGGCAGGTTCAGCGGCACGCCGCCCGCTTCCCATATGCCGTTCTCCACGGCGCGCGCGACCTCGTCGAGGTGGGCGTTGCACGGGGTCAGCGCGGAGGCGGTGTTGGCGATGGCTACGTGCGGGCGGCCGTCGAAGGCGTGGCCGGGAAGCCCCCGGCGCATCCAGGCGCGATGGATGTAGGCGTTGCGGTCGTCGCCGGCGTACCACTGCTGACTTCGCTGTCCAGTCATGGGGTGATCTTCCCCGAATTGGAGCGTATGTCTACATTGTGAAATACATCGGCCTGAGCCATCGCCCGACGGCTGTGGCCCAGGCCAGGCGGAGAGGTTCCCATGCGCGTCGTCCCGGCCCGTGCCGGCGGACCCGACCGGTCCGCGGTTCCCGTCATGCCCGAGACGAGCCGGCGATGAGGGCCCTCGTACTGCGCGGGCCCCGCGTGGCTGGGGTCGAGGAGGTGGAGGCCCCCGCGCCCGGCGCCGGGCAGGTCGTCGTGGACGTACACCGTGTCGGGGTGTGCGGCACCGACGTCGAGCTGTTCACCGGGAAGATGGCCTACTACGCCCAGGGCAAGGCGGCATTCCCCCTGCGCCCCGGCCACGAGTGGTCCGGCGTCGTGTCCGCCGTGGGCTCAGGCGTCGAGGAGGGCTGGCTCGGAGCCCGCGTCATCGGCGACACCATGCTCGGGTGCGGCGACTGCCCGCGCTGCCGTACCGGGCACGGGTACGTGTGCGCCGCCCGGCACGAGGTCGGCATCCTCGGCGGCTGGCCGGGCGCGCTGGCGGAGAAGGTACGCGTTCCCGCCACGAGCCTGCACCGCCTCCCTGACTCGGTGGACGACCAGACCGGCGCCCTCGTGGAGCCCGGAGGCAACGCCTGGCGCGCCGCGACGGCCGCGAACGCCGGCCCGGGGGCCCGCGTCCTGGTCTGGGGGCCGGGGACCATCGGCCTGCTGACGGCCGCGTTCGCGCTGGCGGCGGGCGCCGAGGTCCACGTGCTCGGGCTCGACCGCCGCAACCAGGACCTGGCGCTCAAGCTCGGCGTCGAGAGCTTCTGGACGCGCGACGAGCCGCCCGGGGTGACGTTCGACGCGATCGTGGACTGCACCGACGACCCCCGCACCCCGCCCGCCGCCCTGGAACTCGTGCGGCCGTCCGGACGCGTCGTCCATATCGGGCTGTCCAGCACGCCCAGCCTGATCGACACCCGCGAACTGGTGCTGAAGGACGTCACCGCCATCGGCGTTCTCGGCGGCTCTCCCGGCCTGGCGCCCGCCATCGAGCACTACGCCGACGGACGGGTGACGCCCGGCGTCCTGGTCGCGGACACCGTCGGGCTCGACCGGGCGGCCGACGTGCTCGCGGGCGCGTACGAGGGGGGCCACGGGACCAAGATCCACATCGATCCCCGGCTCTGACGCGCCGTGCGATAGTTGTCCGGCCGATCACGACGGAACCAGGGGAGCCATGCCGCGTCCGAGTGTCGAGGTGGAGCGCCGGGAGCAGATCCTGCTGGCGGCGTGCCGGGTGATGGCCGAAGTGGGCCTGCGGTCCCTGCGCATCGGCGACGTCGCCAAACGGGCGGGCACCAGCCACGGCACGGTGCACTACTACTTCGACACCAAGCGCGACCTCGTCCACGAGGCCTTCGCCTTCAACTTCCGGCGCTCGCTCGACCGGCGCCGTCCGATCCTGGAAGCGGCGGGCGATCCGCTCTCGCGGCTGCGCGCGTTCGTCGACTCCTACCTTCCCGGCGACGACCCCGAGACCGTGCTCGCGTGGCGGGTCTGGATCGAGCTGTGGAACGAGGCCCTGCGCGAGCCCGACCTGCGCGAGCTCAACGAGCGGGTGTACGGCGAGTGGCGGCGGGTCGTCGCGGACATCCTGCGCGACGGCCAGGACCGAGGGCAGTTCCGCGACGGCGACGCGGTCGGCACGGCGAACGTGCTCATCGGCATGATCGACGGCCTGGCCATCCAGGTGCTGCTCGGATCGCGAGACATGACCGGCGACCGGATGCGCGCGACCTGCGACACCTTCCTGCGCGGCCTGGAGACCTAGGCGGCGCCGGGGCCGATCGCGGCTGGAAACCTGGCTTGGGTCCCGGCGGGAAACGGCTGGTGCCCGGATGAGAACACGGCCAGCGCGTCCACGGCGAGTACCCCGTCCAGGGCGGCCCGAAGCGGGTTCACCTCGCACTCGGTGACGTCCGGGCGCTCCGCCACCAGCCGTGACACCCCCGCGATCGCCTCGGCGACCGCCTCCACCGCGACCGGGGGACGGCCGCGCCAGCCCGCGAGCAGAGCGTGGCCGCGCAGCCCGCGCAGCATCTCCAGAGCCTGGGCCGGCGTGACGGGGGCGAGCTCTATCGCGACGTCGCGATAGAGCTCCGCCTGGACGCCGCCGAGCCCGGCGAGCACGACCGGACCGAACGACGGGTCTCGCCGCCCGCCGACGATCAGCTCGACGACGCCGGGCCGCGCGTCCATCTCCTCCAGCACGTAATCGCCCTCGCCCAGCCGCGCGACCATGGCTCCGAGTGCCTCCACCGCCGCCCCGGCGTCCACCAGCCCGAGCGCCACGCCGCCGAGGTCGCTCTTGTGCTCCAGCCAGGCCGCCTTGAGGGCGTACGGCGCGCGCAGCCTCCCGGCGGCGGCCATCACCGACGCCGCGTCGCGTACGGGCAGCGCGCCCGCGAACGGCACCCCGTAGGCGGCGAGCGCGTCGCGCGCCGCCAGATAGGCCGGGCCCCGCACGGGGGGCGCGACCCGGTCGTCAGCCAGCTCAAGGCGGAGATGCGCAAGCTTGAGGGCCCCGCGCGCGCCCAGAAGTACAAGGAGATGGGCGGCACCAACACCCCCAAGCGCAGGCAC
>NZ_JBEZFH010000243.1:0-10257 GCF_040649355.1 Sphaerisporangium sp. NPDC049002
GCGACTTCACCAAGGACGGAGGCCCGGTCGTAGCGATCTACGACGCCTCGGTGAACTACCAGGCGGCCGGCGTCCCGCTGGTCGTGCTGGCGGGCTCCCGCAGCGAGGAGAACCGCACCTTGCGCAGGTCCACGCCGTCGACCAGAACACGCCCCGAGGTCGGGTCCATGAGGCGGGTGAGCAGCTTGGCGAAGGTCGTCTTGCCCGAACCGGTCTCGCCGACGACCGCGACCCGGGTCCTCGGCGCGATGTCCACCGAGACCTCGTGCAGGACGGGCGGCCCGTCCGGGTAGGCGAAGCCCACGTCCTGGAACGAGACCGTGATGGAGCCGCGCGGCAGGCTCACCCCGCGCACCGGGTCGGCCACGTCCGCCGGCGTGTCCAGCACGCCGAGCACCCGCCGCCACCCGGCCACGGCGTTCTGGGCGTCGTTGAGCACCTCGGTCGCGGTCTGCAGGGGGCTGATGAACAGCGTGATGAGGAACAGGAACGCGACCAGGCGCCCGGCGGAGATCGTGCCGCCGATGCCGAGCTCGACCCCCAGCAGCACCACCCCGGCGACCGCCACCGCCCCCACCAGCTCGGTGATCGGGAAGGTGAACGCGACGATCTTCTGGGCGCGGGTCTGCGCGTTGCGCTGGGCGTCGACGGCCTCGTCGATGCGCCGCGCGGTGCGCTCCTCCGAGCCGTACGCGCGGATCACCGCGCTGCCGACCACGGACTCGCTGACCGCGGCCAGCATGTCGCCGGTGCGCTCGCGCACGTGGGTGTAGGCACGGGCCACCCAGCGCTGGAACCTCGGCAGCACGATGACCAGCGGCAGGAAGCAGCCCCACACGACCAGCGCGAGCTGCCAGGAGTAGATCGCCATCAGCACGCTCGCGATGAGTAGCTGACCCATCGAGATGATGACCATCAGGCCACCCCACTGCATGAACGTGCTGATCTGGTCCACGTCGCTGGTGACCCGGGAGACCAGCGCGCCGCGCCGCTCGGTGTTCTGCGTGAGCACCGACAAGTCGTGGACGTGCCGGAATCCCTTGCCGCGCAGGGAGGCGAGCCCCGACTCGGTGGAGCGGTAGAGACGGACGTTCATGAGGTAGCCGCACAGCGCGGTCAGCGTCACCGCGACGGCGCACAGGATGACGGCGTCCCTGATGAACGCGACATCCGGCGTCGCATCCTTCAGCCCACGGTCGATGACCTGCTGAACAGCGATGGGGACGATCACCTTGCCGAGCGTCGCGAGCACCGCCAGCACCAGCGTCACCGGGAGGCCGACGCGGAACTCCGGCGACAGCGCGAGGCCACGCCGCAACGTCCCGAGAGCCGAGCGCCCCTCCACGCTCAGCGACGTCGTCATGGCACGTTCTTCGACCCGCGACGTCATGCCACGATCCCCTCGTCGGCGTCGAGCGCCGCGCGCTCGGATTCGGCACGTTCGTAGGCGGTGACGAGGTTGCGGTAGCCCTCGCACCGGGCGAGCAGCACGTCGTGCGGGCCCCGGTCGGCGACCCGGCCGTGCTCGAGGTAGACGACCTCGTCCGCCAGCGCGATCGTCGCCATCCGGTAGGCGACGACGATCACCGTGGAGTCCGGCGAGCCCTCCCGCAGGCCGGAAAGGATCCGGCTCTCCACCTGCGCGTCCACGCTGGAGGTGGCGTCGTCCAGGATGAGCAGGCGAGGGGTCCTGACCAGCGCCCTGGCCAGCGCCAGCCGCTGCCGCTGCCCGCCCGACAGCGTCGCGCCGCGCTCGCCGACCCGCGTGTCCAGGTTGTTCGGCAGGGCGCTCACGAACCCCTCCGCCTGGGCGAGGCGCAACGCCGCCCAGATCCTCTCGTCCGGTACGGGCTCACCTCCGCCGGTCCCGAGGGTCAGGTTGCCGCGCACGGTGTCGTCGAACAGGAAGGTCTGCTGCGGGACCAGGGAGGCGGCCGTGCTCACCTCGCCCTTCGCGACCTCGCGCAGGTCGACGCCGTCGAGGAGCACCTGGCCCCGGTCGGGGTCGATCAGGCGGACGAGGAGCTGGGTCAGCGTGGACTTGCCCGAGCCGGTGGGGCCGACGATCGCGACGGTGCGGCCGGGCCTGACCTGGAAGTCGACCCCGGACAGCACGGGCGCGTCCGCCGAGTAGCCGTAGGCGAGGCCGCGCACCTCCAGCCGGGCGGGGCCGCCCGCGTCCAGGCGGGCCGGGCCGTACTCCATCGAGCCGGACGCGTTCAGCACGTCCTGCACCCGCGTCCAGCCGACGACGCTGCGCGGCATCTCGGCGAGCACCCAGCCGAGCGCGCGTATCGGGAACGCCAGCAGCGTGAACAGGTAGGACACCTGGATCAGGTCGCCCGGCGAGACGTCCCCCGCGGCGAGCCGGATGGAGCCGAACAGCAGCACCGCGAGCACCCCCAGCGTCGGGAGCGCCTCCAGCAACGGGTCGAACAGGCCGCGGATGCGGCCCACGGCGATGTTGGCGTCGCGGAGCTCGTCCGCCTTGGCCTGGAAGCGGACGGCCTCGGCGTCCTCCCTGCCGAGGGTCTTGACGACCAGCGCCCCGTCGAAGCTCTCGTGCGCGATCTCGCTGACCTCGGCGCGGAGCTGCTGCGCGCGCATGGCGAGGGGGGACAGCCGGCGCTGGTAGACGAGGTTCAGCACCGCGATGGCCGGAAATATCAGGAAACCGACGAGGGCGAGCATCGGGTCCACGAGCACGATCGCGACGGCGGCGGTGACCAGCATCACCACCACGCCGACGGCCATCGGGAGCGGGGCGAGCGGAGCCCAGGCCGCCTCGGCGTCGGAGCTGGCGTTCGACAGCAGCTGACCGGTCGGGTGGCGGTGGTGCCAGGCGAGGGGCAGCCGCAGGTACTGCCGGGTGACCTCGCGGCGCGACCGGGCCTGCATGCGGTACTGCATGATGCCCGCGAGCACCCTGCGGCCGATCACGCCCGCCGCCTTGAGCACCGCGACGCCGACGATCAGCAGGACCGCGGTCACGAGCGTTCCGGTGGTCGCGCGCCCGTCGCGGAAGGCGGGCAGGACGGCGTTCTCGGTGGCCCAGCCCAGCGCCCACGAGGAGCCGACGGTCATGATCCCGTAGACCGAACTCGCCAGGACCGCGCCGGTGAAGATCCGGGGCTCGGTACGGATGGCGTGCCCGACGACACGCAGTCCCTGACGCATGACGGTGGGACCGTGCTGGCTCTCGCTCGGCACGCGGGGGATCCTCTCGACGGGGGCCATGCCTGGTGAGGGCCGGTCTGTTCTGCTGGACGGGGGAACGTCTGCCTCAATCCCTATCATCCGGCGCAAGCCGTTTATTCCCACCCCTATGGCGGACGATCGGCCCCAGGGCCCCCCTTGTAAGGTGATCAGGGTGACGCACGCACGCGCCGAGCGCGAAGCACTGAGTGACCTTCTCGACCGTCTGGGCCCCGACGCCCCGACGCTGTGCGAGGGGTGGACGACCGCCGACCTCGCCGCCCACCTCGTCCTCCGCGAGCGCCGGCCGGACGCCGTCGGCGGCATCGCCATCAAGCATCTGGCGGGCTACACCGCGTCCGTGCAGAACAAGGTCAAGACCGGCAAGCCCTACCGCGAACTGGTCGACGACGTGCGCCAGGGCCCGCCGCGGTGGTCGCCGTACGGCCTGGTGCCCGGCCTCGACGCGGTGGTCAACACGCTGGAGTTCCTCGTCCACCACGAGGACGTCCGGCGGGCCCAGCCCGGCTGGGAACCGCGCGAGCTGCCCGCCGACCTGGTGGAGGCCATCTGGAAGAGGGTGGCGGGAGGCGCGCGGCTGATGCTCCGCCGGTCGCCGGTCGGCGTGGTGCTGCGCGGTGCCGACGGGCGGAAGGCCGGGGGCAAGAAGGCCGAGCCGCACGTGATCGTGACCGGCGAGCCGGCCGAGCTCCTGCTGTTCTGCTTCGGCCGCCAGGACCACGCCCGGGTGACCTACGAGGGCGACGAGGTCTCGATCGAGCGGCTGCGCGGCGCCAAGCTGGGCCTCTGATCCCGGCGGCGTGCCCGCGCGCCGTTCTCAGTGGGACGGGCGCGTCCGAGTGACGGGCGCGCCGCTTGGTCATCGCCACGCCGTTGCCCGCGGGGACGGCGTCCAGGCCCCGCGCGGAGGGACACGCGTCCGCGCGGCGTGGAACCCCCTCGGTCCCGTGTCCGTTGTGGCGCGTGTGACGGGTATTACGGACATCCGTTGCATAGCGGATGGGACATCCATGCCCTGACCATGATCGGCACGGGGGCACCACGTGACCGATTCCGGAGATCGGCCACTCCGCGCTTCGGGTAGGACCACGTCACTGGAACCACGGGAGAGGCCATCCGATGAAGACCAAGAAGGTACTGCTGTACCTCGTCATCGCCTTCACGGTCTTCTACATGTACTCACGGCCGGCCGAGGCGGCGACCGCGGTCAAGGGCATGTTCACCGGGATCAGCTCGGGCGCGGGGCAACTCGCCATGTTCTTCTCCAAGCTGCTCCACTGACGACGCTGTCCCACTGACGACGCTGCCACTGACGGCGCTTCCTCACTGGTGGCGCTGGTCGGGGCGCGGTGGGTCACGTGCCGGCTGACGGCACCGCTGTCGCGGCGGCGGCCCCACCGCCGCGACCCCGGCGGCGCCTATCTGACGGGATGCCCGGCCCTGCGCAGCGTGTCCTTGACGTCGGAGATCTTGAGCTGGCCGAAGTGGAAGACGCTGGCGGCGAGCACCGCGTCGGCTCCCGCGTCCACGGCCGGAGGGAAGTCGTCGAGCGCGCCCGCCCCTCCGCTCGCGATGACCGGCACGGTCACGGCCTCGCGCACGGCCCGGATCATCGCGAGGTCGTACCCGCCCTTCGTGCCGTCGCCGTCCATCGAGTTCAGCAGGATCTCGCCCACGCCCAGCTCCTGACCCCGGCGCGCCCACTCGACGGCGTCGATGCCCGTGCCCCTGCGCCCTCCGTGCGTCGTCACCTCGAAGCCCGAGGGGGTCGGCGGGCCGTCCACGACGCGCCGCGCGTCGACCGACAGCACCACGCACTGCGCCCCGAACCGGCGGGACGCCTCGGTCAGCAGCTCCGGGCGCGTGATGGCGGCGGTGTTCAGCGACACCTTGTCCGCGCCCGCGCGGAGCAGGCGGTTGACGTCGTCGGCCGACCGCACTCCCCCGCCGACGGTCAGCGGGATGAACACCTGCTCGGCCGTGCGGCGGACCACGTCGAACATCGTCTCGCGGTCACCGGAGGACGCGGTGATGTCGAGGAACGTCAGCTCGTCGGCGCCCTCGGCGTCGTAGCGCCGGGCCAGCTCGACGGGGTCGCCGGCGTCCCTCAGGTTCTCGAAGTTGACGCCCTTGACCACCCGCCCGGCGTCGACGTCCAGGCAGGGGATCACGCGTACCGCGACGGTCATGCCCTCACCGCCGCGAGAGCCTCCTCCAGCGTGAACGCCTGCGCGTACAGGGCCTTGCCGACGATGGCGCCCTCGACCCCGTGCGGGACCAGCGTGGACAGCGCGCGCAGGTCGTCGAGAGAGGAGACGCCCCCGCTGGCGATCACGGGCTTGTCGGTACGGGAGCACACCTGGCGGAGCAGGTCGAGGTTCGGCCCGCGCAGCGTGCCGTCCTTGGTGACGTCGGTGAGGACGTACCGGGGGCAGCCGTCGGACTCCAGCCGGTCGAGCACCTCCCACAGGTCGCCGCCCTCCTTGGTCCAGCCACGGGCGGCGAGCGTGGTGCCCCGCACGTCGAGGCCGACCGCGATGCGGTCGCCGTGCTCGGCGATGATCTTCGAGCACCAGGCGGGGTCCTCAAGGGCGGCGGTGCCGATGTTGACCCGCCTGCACCCCGTGGCCAGGGCCGCCGCAAGGGACGCGTCGTCACGGATGCCGCCCGACAGCTCGACGTGGACGTCCAGCGCGCCCACCACCGAGTCCAGCAGCTCACGGTTGGAGCCCCTGCCGAAGGCGGCGTCCAGGTCGACCAGATGGACCCACTCGGCACCCGCCTGCTGCCACGCGAGAGCCGCGGCGAGCGGGTCGCCGTACGAGGTCTCCGTACCCGCCTCACCCTGGACGAGGCGCACGGCCTGGCCATCGGCGACGTCCACTGCGGGCAACAGAACCAGCGACATTGTTACGACCTCCGGTCGAATATGACGGTGACGAGCACCGGAAAGAGCAGAAGGGACAACACAAGGACGCCCACCCGGGCGGCCCACCCGCTCAGCAGCAGCCAGGAGGCCGCCTGCACGAGCACGAACAGGACGGCGACGACGGAGTTCTGCGCCCGCCGTCGCCTGGCGATCAGGCCGCCCGGGCGCGCGACCCGGATCGGCTTCGGCACCACCGAGGCCAGCCTGCCGCGCAGCCTTCGCCACCTGGCCCTGCGCTCCTCGCGCCTGGCGCGCGTGGCGGCCTGACGCGCCTGCTCGGCCTCACGCTCGGCGCGCCGGCGCGCGCGCTCCTTGCTCACGCGGACCCCTAGCCGGCAAGACGGGTAACGGCGTGCCGGGCCGGGGCGTGCCGGACCCGCCCGGATAAGACCACGGCGCGGCGGGCCGTCCTGCGGGGGCTCACAGCGTGCCCAGCCAGTTCGTCAGCAGCGCCGCGCCCGCGTCGCCGGACTTCTCGGGGTGGAACTGGGTCGCCATGAGCGGGCCGTTCTCCACCGCCGCGACGAACGGAACGCCGTGCTCGGCCCAGGTGACCAGCGGCTGGGCGAAGCCGGGGCCGGCCTCAAGCTCGAACTTGCGCACGCCGAACGAGTGGACGAAGTAGAACCGCGTGGCGTCGTCGAGCCCGGCGAACAGCACCGACCCCTCGGGCGCCTGGACGGTGTTCCACCCCATGTGCGGAAGGATCGGCGCGTCGAGCCGCTCGACGACGCCGGGCCACTCGCCGCAGCCCTCGTCGCGCTCATGGCCCTCCTCGGTGTACTCGGCCCCCTCGGCGAACAGGATCTGCATGCCGACGCAGATGCCGAGCACGGGACGCCCGCCGGCGAGGCGGCGGCCGATGACCTGCTCACCGCGCACGGCCTTCAGCCCGGTCATGCAGGACTTGAAGGCTCCGACCCCGGGGACGACGAGCCCGTCGGCCGAAAGCGCCGCGTCGAAGTCGGCGGTCACCGTGACGTCGGCGCCGACGCGGGCGAGCGCCCGTTCGGCCGACCGCAGGTTGCCGGAGCCGTAGTCGAGGACGACGACCTTGGTCATGACCTCACCCCCAGGGTGCGCGTTTCAAAGCCGGAGAAGGCGGCGCTCACCACCAGAGCACCCCCGCGGTGATCGCGAGCACGGCGCCGACTCCGAGGACGACGGCGCCGATCTTCAGCCCCTGCTTGAGGAACGAGTAGATGCCGCCGAGCATGAAGAGCCCGATGAAGACCATGGCGACCGCGGTCCAGTTCGAGCTCATAGGACGCCCTTGGTGCTGGGCACGCCCGTGGCGCGCGGGTCGCGCTCGGTGGCCTCGCGCAGCGCGCGGGCGAGGGCCTTGAACTGCGCCTCGACGATGTGGTGGGCGTTGCGCCCGTACGGCACGCGCACGTGCAGGCAGATCGCGGCCTGCGCGACGAAGGACTCCAGGATGTGCCGGGTGAGGGTGGTGTCGTACTCGGGGCCGATCATCGGGGCCATGCCCTCGGGCTCGGAGTGCACCAGGTAGGGGCGCCCGGACAGGTCGACCGTCACCTCGGCCAGCGACTCGTCCAGCGGGCAGGACGCGTTCCCGAACCTACGGATGCCCGACTTGTCGCCCAGGGCCTCGCGGAAGGCGGCCCCCAGCGCGAGGGCGGTGTCCTCGATCGTGTGGTGGGAGTCGATGTGCAGGTCGCCGTTCGTCTTCACGGTGAGGTCGAACAGGCCGTGCTTGCCGAGCTGGGCCAGCATGTGGTCGAAGAACCCGACCCCGGTGGACACCTCGACCCTGCCGGTGCCGTCCAGGTCGACCTCCACCAGCACCGAGGTCTCCTTGGTCGTACGCTCGACGCGGCCGGTCCTCGGCCTCGGCTCGCCCACGGCGGGACTGGTCACAGGATTTCCTCCAGGTCGTCGCGCGCGGGCCTTCCGGGCGCGGGGATCACTCGGGACTCGGCCAGGACACCGGTCATGGCCTCGCGGAAGGCGGCCATCTCGCCGGCCGTGCCGACGGAGACGCGCAGCCACTCGGGCGGGCCGACCTCGCGGATCAGCACTCCGCGCTCCAGCAGCGCCTCCCAGACCGCGTGGCGGTCGGCGAACCGGCCGAACAGCACGAAGTTGGCGTCGGAGTCGGCCACGGACAGGCCCCGCTCCCGCAGCCACCCCACGCAGGCGTCGCGCTCGGCGCGCAGCCGGTCGACGGTGCCGAGCAGCTCGTCGCGGTGCGCGACCGCCACCCGGGCCGCGGCCTGGGTCAGCGTCGACAGATGATACGGCAGGCGCACCAGAAGCAGTGCCTCGATCACGGCGGGGTCGGCCGCCAGGTAGCCGAGGCGCGTGCCGGCCATGGCGAACGCCTTGGACATGGTGCGGGTGACGATCAGCCGGGGGTTGCCGGGAAGCAGGCTCAGCGCGCTCGGCGTGCCGGTGCGGGCGAACTCGAAGTAGGCCTCGTCGACCACGACCATGCCCGGCGCCGCCTCGACCACCCGCTCGATGACCGGAAGCGGCAGGGCCGTACCCGTGGGGTTGTTGGGGCTGGTCAGGAACACGATGTCGGGGCGGTGCTCCTCGATCGCGGCCACGGCCTTACCCGGGTCGACGCCGAAGTCGTCCTCACGGGAGCCGGCGATCCACCGCGTGGAGACGCCGGTCGTGATGATCGGATGCATGGAGTACGACGGCTCAAAGCCCAGCGCCGACCTCCCGTGGCCCCCGAACGCCTGGAGGATCTGCTGGAGCACCTCGTTGGAGCCGTTGGCGGCCCACACCTGGCCGGCCGTGAGCCCGTGGCCGAGGTAGGCCGCCAGGTCCTCGCGCAGGGCCACGGCGTCCCTGTCGGGATAGCGGTTCAGCTCCGAGGCGTCACGCCGCACGGCCTCGGCCAGGTCGGCGACCAGGCCGGGAGAGGGCGGGTAGGGGTTCTCGTTGGTGTTCAGCCGGACCGGCACGTCGATCTGGGGCGCCCCGTACGGCGACCGCCCGCGCAGGTCGTCGCGGATCGGCAGGTCGTCGAGGCTCACGGCCCCTCGCGGGCTCACGGACGTCACCGGGACCCCCCGCCGAACCTCGCGCGGACGGCGGCGCCGTGCGCGGGCAGGTCCTCGGCCTCCGACAGCGCGTAGACGTGCGGCGCGGCCTCCTCAAGGGCCTCACGGGTGTAGTCGACCACGTGAACGCCCCGCAGGAATGTCTGCACGGAAAGGCCCGAGGAATGGCAGGCGCAGCCGCCCGTCGGCAGCACGTGGTTGGAGCCGGCGAGGTAGTCGCCGAGGGACACCGGGGCGTACGGGCCGATGAAGACCGCGCCGGCGTTGCGGACCCGGGCGGCGACCTCGTGGGGGTCGGCCGTCTGGATCTCCAGGTGCTCGGCCGCGTAGGCGTCGACGACCCGGAGCCCGTCGTCGAGGCTGGACACCAGCACGATGCCCGACTGGGGCCCGGCCAGCGCCTCGGCGATGCGCCCCGCGTGCCGCGTGGCGGCGACCTGCCCGGGAAGCTCCTTCTCGACCGCCTCCGCGAGCTTCTCGCTGGTGGTGACCAGCACGGCGGCGGCGATCACGTCGTGCTCGGCCTGGCTGATCAGGTCGGCGGCGACGTGGGCGGGATCGGCGGTGTCGTCGGCGAGGACGGCGATCTCGGTCGGGCCCGCCTCGGAGTCGATGCCGATGCGCCCCTTGAGCAGGCGCTTGGCTGCGGCGACCCAGATGTTGCCGGGGCCGGTGACCATGCGGACCGGGGCGCACTCCTCGGTGCCGTAGGCGAACATCGCCACGGCCTGGGCGCCGCCGACGGCGTACACCTCCTCGACGCCGAGCAGCGCGCACGCCGCGAGGATGGTCGGGTGGGGCAGCCCGCCGAAGTCGGCCTGCGGCGGTGAGGTGACCGCCAGGGACGCCACCCCCGCCTCCTGGGCGGGCACGACGTTCATCACGACGCTCGACGGATAGACCGCGCGCCCTCCGGGGACGTAGAGGCCGACCCGGTCGACCGGCACCCACCGCTCGGTGACAGTGCCGCCGGGGACGACCTTCGTGGTGGTGTCGGTCCTTGAGGAGCTGCGCGTGGCTCTCGTCGATCACCGTGAGGGCCTCCTCGATCGCGTCCTGGTTCACGGCCCGCAT
>NZ_JBEZFH010000244.1:0-10231 GCF_040649355.1 Sphaerisporangium sp. NPDC049002
GGCGGCGTGCGCCGCCGCGCCGAGCGTGCCCGCGTACGTGGCGTCGCGAACCGTCCACAGCCAGTCGAATCCGGGGACGACCGCCCCGGCGCCTTGCCGTTCCACGGCGGGCGGGGGGCCGCAGCGGGAGCCGACGGAGGACCGCACCCCGGCGGAGACGGTGAGCCACCCGTCGTAGGGGCAGGTCGTCCTGCCCACCGTGCGGACCGACAGCGAGCCGATGGCGCTCTGGCCCGCGAGCCGCCAGAGGTTCGGGGTGGCGGCGGCGTCCACGTCGTGCCAGTGGAGCCCGGGCACGCCGATCAGCGCCACACGTCCCGGAGCGTCCGCCCGCGCGGCGGCGGGGCTCATGAGCAGCCCCAAAATGATCACGGCCAACGCGCCGAGCGCCCGCCTCACCACTGACCTCTGACCTCCCACGAACCATCCACCGGCAAATCCTTGGAACCGTACGGGAAATCCGGCCGCCCGGTCCAGGAAATCGTGACGAACACCGCCCGAACAGAGCGACCGCGCGTCACGGCCCCGCCTCTGCCCTTCCCTGCCAGGCCCGAGGAGGCGGCCCGCCCCGGTGGGACACCCGGCCGCCGGGCTGGTCTCCTCACCGGCGGCGACCGCCGGCGGGGGCGTCGCCGCGCGTCGACGAGGGCCGGGGCGAGCCGCCAGTGCTGAGGCATCACCCGCGCCCGACTAAGGCCCGCCCGAAATCCGGAAATAGGACAGAGTGCGGTTGACCTGAATTGCGCGGATCCCGGCTTTCGGTGATCGTACGTGCCTGTTGTCGATCTGTGATATCCGGATTCGGGGAAGGAGGGACGTCACTGCTCATCTGCGCTTACATGAGCTGACGTCGAATCGTTACCACATGGCGTGACCGGATGGTTGGGATAAACGGGTTACACGAAGATCGGCAATGTCTAGTAATGTGGTGGCGCCCGCCCCGGATATTACCCTTTGTCATTGGCTTTCCATTGACCTGCCGGGGCTTTGACGACGTGGGTCGGCCCTGCTGGTGGAAGTGGGCCGCAGCGTCCTCCGACAGGCTTTCAGCATGGATCCTCAGCGATGGGCGTTTCGGCGGGCCTGTCAGCCCTGGTCGGTCTTGCCTGACCCGGAAGGACTCGCCCGGTAGATGCGGCTCTTATTTCAGCATCGGCAATTCGCCGCCGTTTTCGCTCTCGGCCTGGCGCTCCGTGTACTGACCATGGTCGGCTACTCCCCGGTCGTGTGGTTCGAGGACGCCTTCGACTATGTAGGTGTCGCCGAGCGGCTGCGGCCCTATCCCGTCCGTCCAAGTGGTTACCCGATCCTGCTGTGGGCGATGCGACCGTTACACAGCTTCGCCGTCGTCGTCGGTCTCCAGCACCTGTCAGGGCTGGCGATGGGGGTGATGGTCTACGCCCTCGTCCTGCGCCGGACGAGGAATCCGCGGAAGTGGTCGGCCGTACTCGCTTCGGCACCCGTCCTTCTCGACGCATACCAGATCTTTTTCGAACACACGATTCTGAGCGATCCGCTCTTCTCATTCCTGGTGGTCACCGCGGTCACCGTTACCCTGTGGACGCCCCGCGTCTCGCTCCGGCGTGCGGCGTCGGTGGGGCTGCTCCTCGCCGCGGCGGCTCTCACCCGCTCGATAGGGGTCGCGCTGCTTCCCGTGTTCGCCGGGTACCTTGTCGTCAACCGCTCCGGATGGCGCACCTTGCTCGTGACCGTCGTCGCCGCGGCGGTCCCGCTCGGTTGCTACGCCGCCTGGTACGGATCCTGGCACGGGTCTCCCGCGATCAACGGGGGGAGCGGAGTATGGCTGTGGGCCCGCACCATGCCGTTCGCGGACTGCCAGAAGATCAGGCCGGCGGCGGACGAAGCCGTCCTCTGCCCTGCCCAGCCCGTTGGTCGACGGCCGAGCTCGCCGCACTTCATCTGGGCGGACTGGTCGCCTTTGAGGAACGTCCCTGGCCACTCGGTCACCACGCGCGGGGACCTCTTTCACCCTGGGATCGACCGGCTGGCGGGCAACCTGGCCAGGCGTGCGATTTCGAGCCAGCCATCGGACTATCTTCAGCTGGTCGTCGAAGACCTCAAGCGGGCGCTGAACTGGCGTAGAGGCCCAGATCCGAAAACCGCGCAGATCGGCTTTAACCGATACGCCTTTCCTAACGTCAGCGGCGGCCCTCCACCCGATGAGATCAGGATTCCCGGCGCCACCATCCGTCAGGACTTACAGGCGTACGAGCGGGGGCAGACGGTCACCCGGTTCTGTGAGCCGGCCGCGGAAGTGATGAGAACATACCAGTCGCTCTCCTTCATGCCGGGCCCGATCTTCGGCGCGCTGTTCGCCGGCGCCACTGTCGTCAGTGCAATGGGATGGGCACGGCGCTCCAGCGGGGAAGTGGTTTTACCGCTGGTCAGTGCCATCGGGCTTGTCATAAGTCCGGTACTCGTCACAGCCTATGACAGCCGATATCTGCTACCCGCCATACCTCTGCTCTGCGCGACACTGGTCATCGCGGCGAACAATCTTGTGGCATCGCCAAGGCTTTCCACGTAAATCCAATATCGTGCGCCACGCGACGGTGGGATGTCCCTGCGGGGGAGCATCCCACCGTTTGGATCCGGCTTGCTCAGCAATGACGCCGGCGTCGTGCCGGGGTCAGGGGAGCGTGGCCGTGGTGGGGGCGCTCTCGTTGCCGAGGCGGTCGAGCGCGCTCACCAGGTAGGTGCCCTTCGAGGTGATGGTGTAGGACTGCTCCGCCGCGCCGGTCGCGGGGACGACGGCGAGGAGGTTGCGGGCGTCGGTGACCGCGCAGTCGCCCGCCTTGGCGCCCGCCACGCGGTAGACGGCGTAGGAGCGCGCGCCGGGGGAGGCCTTCCACACCAGCGCCCCGCCGGAGTTCCTCAGGGCCGCCGGCGCGGCCGGGGCACCGCCGCCGCGCCCCTTCATCAGCGGGAGCAGCGCCGGGCGGGGATAGTGGTCCTTCACGATCTTGTCGAGCACGCCGAGGGGGTTCTTGCCGACCTGGGCGGCGCTGAAGTAGACGTCGCCCTGGACCTCGGGATACCTCCGGTTGAGCGTCAGGTGGGCGGGCAGCTCGCCCACCTTGGTCCAGGCCGCGTTGTCCCTGGTGCCGACCCGGTAGAGCGCCTGGCCGATGTACAGGTGCACGCCGGTGCCTTTGACCTCGTTCGCCCACCACGGCACGAGCTTGGCGTAGTCGGCGACGGCGAACCCGCGCGGCCAGTACAGCTGCGGCATGATGTAGTCGACCGAGCCCGCCTTGATCCACGCGCGGGCGTCGGAGTAGATCGCGTCGTAGGCCGACAGGCCCTTGGTGTCCGAGCCCGACGGGTCGTCCGACTTGTTGCGCCAGATGCCGAACGGGCTGATGCCGAACTTGACGTACGGCTTCGCGGCGTGGACGGCCTTGCCGACCTGCGCGACCAGCTTGTCGACGTTGCCGCGCCGCCAGTCGGCCAGGGATGCGCCCTTGCCATACTTTGTAAAGGCGCGCGCGTCGGCGAACTTCGTCCCCTTGCCTGGATAGGGGTAGAAGTAGTCGTCGAAGTGCACGCCGTCGACGTCGTACCGCTGCACGACATCGGTGATGACCTTGACGGTGTGGGCGCGCACCTCGGGCAGGCCGGGGTTGTAGTACAGCTTGCCCTCGTGCTTGACGACCCACTCGGGGTGCTGCCGGGCGGGGTGGCCGGCGGGCAGCAGGGTGAGGTCGTCCTTGTCGGCCGCGCGGTAGGGGTTGAACCAGGCGTGGAACTCAAGGCCCCGCTTGTGCGCCTCGGCGATCAGGAAGGGCAGCGGCTCCCAGCCCGGATCCTCGCCTGCGGTGCCGGTGAGCCACTGGGACCACGGCTCGTAGGGGGACCGGTAGATCGCGTCGGAGGCCGGGCGCACCTGGACGAACACCGCGTTGAAGTTGCGCCTGACCGCGTCGTCGAGGATGCGGACGTACTCCGCCTGCTGCCGGGCCGGGTCGAGCCCCGTCTTGGACGGCCAGTCGACGTTGTGCACGGTGGCGATCCACACGCCCCGGAGCTGCCGCTTGGGGTACTTGGCGCTCACCTCGCACGCCTCCGCGGTGGCGGGACGGGCCGCCGCCGACGCCGGGGGCTTGGTCTCGCTGTCCGCCGGAACGGCGCCCGGTCCGAAGAAGTAGGCGACGCCGGTGGTGACCACCGCGATGGTCGCGGCGGCGAGCAGGGGCCGATGTCCGTTTCGCATGGGACATCAGTGTGGCATCGGCAAAGAGATGGTAAGGCCGAATAAAAGAAATCGTATCGTGATTCCATCGTGACCGATGGGGTCCTCGTGATTCCCGTGGCCCTCGCCGGCGGCCGCTCGCGGACCCGGTCAGGAGCGGGCGGTTCCGGGCGGCACCTGGGGTCGCGGCACCGGAGACCTACGGCGCGCGCGGCGTCGCGCGCGCACGCGGCGAGCGGGACGGGTGCCCGGGTGACAAGTGGCTTACCATCCGGCCGGCGCGCGCCCCCTCGCGTGCCGGCCGGATGGATGCGGCCCGTCGTGACTCCGCCTACTCCGAAGCCGACCTGAGCTTCTCGGCCAGGTGGGAGGGCAGCGGCTCGTACCGCAGGAAGCTCCGCTGGAAGGTTCCCGTTCCGTGCGACATGGACCGCAGGTCGATGGCGTACCGGGTGATCTCCAACTCGGGGACCTCGGCCTTGACCAGGGTGCGGCCGGTGCCGACCGCCTCGGTGCCGAGGACGCGTCCCCTTCGCGAGGACAGGTCCGACATCACCGCGCCGACGTGCTCGTCCTCGATCAGCACCGAGACCTCGTCCACCGGTTCGAGCAGCAGAGCGGGCACCTTCGCCGCCGCCTCCTTCAGCGCGAGCTGCCCGGCGATCTGGAACGCCATGTCGGAGGAGTCGACCGAGTGCGCCTTCCCGTCGTACAGCGTCACCCGGATGTCCACGACGGGGTAGCCGGCCAGCACGCCGCGCTCCATCTGCGCCCGCACGCCCTTCTCGACCGAGGGGATGAACTGCCTCGGCACCACCCCACCGACGATCTTGTCGACGAACTCGAAGCCCCCGCCCGACTCCAGCGGCTCGATCTCGATGTGGCAGATGGCGTACTGCCCGTGCCCGCCGGTCTGCTTGACGTTGCGGCCCATGCCCTGCGCCTTGCCGCCGAAGCTCTCGCGCAGCGGCACCCTCAGCTCCACCCGCTCGACCTCGACGCCGTGGCGCTTGGCCAGGTGGTCCAGGAGCACGTCGGCGTGGGCCTCGCCCATGCACCACAGCACGAGCTGGCGGGTCTCGGCGTTGTTCTCCAGCCGGAGGGTGGGGTCCTCGGCGACCAGGCGCGCCAGGGCCTGCGAGAGCTTGTCCTCGTCGGCCTTCGACCTGGCCCGGATGGCGACCGGCAGCAGCGGCTCCGGCATCGTCCAGGCCGTCACCAGCAGCGGGTTGTCCTTGTCGGAGAGGGTGTCGCCGGTCTCGGCCCTGCCGAGCTTGGCCACCGCGCAGATGTCGCCCGCGGCGCACTTGGTGGTCGTGCGCTGGAGCTTGCCGAGGGGCGAGGACAGGGCGCCGATGCGCTCGTCCAGGTCGTGGTCCTCGTGCCCGCGCTCGGCGAGGCCGTGACCGGAGACGTGCACCACCATGTCGGGGCGCAGCGTGCCGGAGAAGACCCGCACCAGGCTGATGCGCCCGACGTACGGGTCACTGGTGGTCTTGACGATCTCGGCGACAAGCGGCCCGTCCGGGTCGCACGCGAGGCCGGGCACCGGCCGCCCGTCGATCGTGGTGATCTCCGGCAGGGGGTGCTCCATAGGCGAGGGGAAGCCCGCGGTGATCACTTCGAGCAGCTCCAGCATGCCGACGACCGCGCCGGAGCCGGGGGTCGCGCAGGTCGCGAGCACGGGGTAGAAGCCGCCCCGGGCCACGGCCTTTTCGAGGTCGTCGATCAGCACCTTGGTGTCGATCTCCTCGCCCGACAGGTAGCGGTCCATGAGGGACTCGTCTTCGCTCTCCTGGATGATCCCCTCGATGAGCGAGCCCCGGTAGGTCTCGATCTGCTCCTGGTACGCGGCTCCCGGGGCGTTCTCGGTGCGGGTGCCCGTGGCGTAGTTGAAGAACTTCTGCGACAGCAGCCCGATCAGGCCGTTCACATGGCCGTTGGTCACGACGGGCAGGTAGAGCGGGGCCACGCCGTCGCCGAAGATGTCCTGGCAGGTGGCCACCACGTCGTCGAAGTCGGCGCGCTGGTGGTCGATCTTGGTGATCACGACCGCCCGGGGCATCCCGACCGAGGCGCACTCCTCCCAGAGCATGCGCGTCAGCCCGTCGACGCCCTCCGCCGCGGAGACCACGAACAGGGCGGCGTCGGCCGCCCGCAGCCCGGCCCGCAGGTCGCCCACGAAGTCGGCGTACCCGGGGGTGTCGAGAAGATTGATCTTGATGCCGTTGTACGAGACCGGCGCGACGGCCAGGTTGACCGAGCGCTGCTGGCGCACCTCGACCTCGTCGAAGTCGCTGACCGTGCTGCCGTCCTCGACCCGGCCCGTGCGCTGGATGGTGCCCGTCGCGGACAGAAGGGCCTCGACGAGCGACGTCTTCCCTGATCCGGAATGGCCGACCAGCGCGACATTGCGCACCGCATCCGGCCGGTCGGCCGAGGGTGCCCTGCCCGCGGCTCCTGATGTTCCGCCCGTGGTTCTCTCCGGCACGTCGCCTCCCGCGTCTCGCCGTGAGATGCGGCCGCGCGCGGCCGCATCGTCCGCCGCCGCGCCCGCCGCCCGAGAGAGCGCGGTGCATTCACCCTTTACCTCTGTGGCGCGGATCACAAGAGGGAACAGGCAAAAGTGCTTGCGAAATGATGCCTGAACTTGCTCGCGTGTTCGCCGGCCGTACCCCTGTCGTCTGTCTCCTTCCCCATTCCCCGTTCTCTCGCACACGATTCACCCCTGGTCGCTCACCACGAGCGCTTCGTTCGAACCAGGGGCCTCACGTGGCCTACGATCGGACCGCGATGTTGAAGCTCCTGCGCCCCGCCGTCACCCGTGTGCTCACCCCATTGGGCCGGGCGCTCGCCCGCCGGGGGGTCAGTCCGAACGTCATCACCCTCCTCGGCACGCTCGGCGTCGCCGCGGGGGCGCTCGCCTTCTATCCGCGCGGCCAGCTGTTCCTGGGCTCGGTCGTCATCACGTTCTTCGTCCTCGCCGACCTGCTCGACGGCGTCCTCGCCAGGATGCTCGGCACCGGCAGCACCTGGGGCGCCTTCCTCGACTCCACCCTCGACCGGGTCGGCGACGCCGCGATCTTCTCAGGGCTGATCCTGTGGTTCATGTCCACCGGCGAGACGGTCCTCGCGGGCGTCGCGCTGTTCTGCCTGGTCGCCGGGGCCGTCGTGTCGTACGCCAAGGCGCGTGCCGAGGGGCTGGGGCTGACCTGCGACGTCGGGCTGGCGGAACGGTCCGAGCGGCTCCTGGTCGTGCTCGTCGCCGCCGGTCTCGGGGGGCTCGGCGTGCCGTACATCCTCGCGGCGGGCCTCTGGCTCCTCGCGGTGGCCAGCGCCTTCACCGCCGGCCAGCGCATCCTCCACGTTTACCGCCAGACGGTGACAACATGAACTTATGGCCTTCTTCTTCTAGGACAGGTCTTCTTACCGACTTCTGGGGGTGAACCTCGCGTTGACTGATCGGCTCGTCGCCTGGGCGTACCACCTGGGCTGGGTGCTCGTGCCGAAGCTGCCCGAGCCGCTTGCAGCGTGGGCCTTCCGCCTCATCGCCGACCTCATGTGGTGGCGGCACGGCAAGCTCGTGCGGCGCCTCGAATCGAACCTGGCCCGGGTGACGGGCAAGGATGTCACGGACCCCTCGATCCGCGACCTCAGCAGGGCCGGCATGCGCTCCTACTTCCGCTACTGGATGGAGGCGCTGCGCCTGCCGGTGATCGGCAAGGAACGCATCCTCACCGGTATGCACGACGTCCACGGGGACAGGATCTTCTCCACGGTGGACTCCGGCCGGGGCATCGTGCTCGCCCTGCCCCACATGGGCAACTGGGACCTCGCCGGCGCCTGGCTGATCCACAAGGGTTACCCCTTCACCACGGTCATGGAGCGGCTCAAGCCCGAGTCGCTGTACGAGCGGTTCGTTGCCTTCCGCGAGAGCCTCGGCATGGAGGTGCTGCCGCTCACCGCCAAGGGAGGCGGCACCGCCCACGCCTTCGGCACCCTGGCCCAGCGGCTGCGTGCGGGCCGACCGATCTGCCTGCCCGCCGAGCGCGACCTGACGGAGAAGGGCATCGAGGTCGACTTCTTTGATGGCACGACGCGCATGGTCGCCGGTCCCGCGCTTCTGGCGCTCCAGACCGGCGCGGCGCTGCACCCGGCCACGCTGTGGTTCGAGGGCGACGGCTGGGGCGTGCACATCCACGAGGAGATCCCCGTCCCCGCCGAGGGCACCCGTCAGGAGAAGGTCGCGGTCATGACGCAGAGCATGGCGCGCGTCTTCCAGGAGGGCATCTCCCGGCACCCTGAGGACTGGCACATGCTGCAGCGGCTCTGGCTCGACGACCTGGAGCCACGGTGATCGCATCATGAGGGTCGGCATGGTCTGCCCCTACACCTGGGACGTCCCCGGCGGCGTCATGGCGCATGTCCGCGACCTGGCGGAGGCGCTCATCGCCGACGGCCACCACGTGTCGGTGCTCGCGCCCGCGTCCGACGACGCGCCGCTGCCGTTCTACGTGACCTCGGCGGGCCGCGCCATCCCCGTGCCGTACAACGGCTCGGTGGCACGCCTGGCGTTCGGCTTCCTCTCGGCCAACCGCGTGCGCAAGTGGCTGCGCGAGGGCCGTTTCGACGTGCTCCACGTGCATGAGCCCGCCGTCCCCTCGGTGGGCCTGCTGGCCTGCTGGGCCGCCCGCGGCCCGATCGTGGCCACCTTCCACGCCTCCTTCCAGCGCTCGCGCGCCATGTCGGTCTCCGCGCCCGTGCTGCACACCGCGCTGGAGAAGATCACCGGCCGCATCGCCGTGTCGGACGCCGCGCGCAAGACCCTGGTGGAGCACCTCGGGGGCGACGCGGTCCTGATCCCCAACGGCGTCACGGTGAGCCGGTACGCCGAGGCCGAGCCCCTGCCCGGCTGGGGTCCCGACGGTGGAGTGATCGGGTTCCTCGGCCGCATGGACGAGCCGCGCAAGGGCCTTCCGGTACTGCTGGAGGCGTTCACGCTGCTCGCGCCCGAGCGTCCCGGCCTGCGGCTGCTCGTCGCGGGTCCCGGCGACGCCGACGACGTGCTCGCCAGGGTCCCCGCAGGGCTGCGCGACCGCATCGGCGTCCTCGGCATGGTCAGCGAGGAGGACAAGGCCCGCGCCTACCACTCCGTCGACGTCTTCTGCGCGCCGAACACCCATGGCGAGAGCTTCGGCATCGTGCTCGCCGAGGCGATGGCCGCCGGCGCCACCGTGCTGGCCAGCGACATCCCGGCGTTCCGCAAGGTGCTGGGAGACGGGCAGGCGGGAGCGCTTTTCGCGACCGGCGACGCCGCCTCGCTCGCCCGCGAGGCCGCCGCACTGCTCGACGATCCGGCCTGCCGCGCCAAGCTGGCCGGAGAGGCCCGCCTGGCCGTGCGCAAGTACGACTGGTCGACCGTGGCCCGCGACGTCGTGCGGGTGTACGAGACGGTCACCGCGACCGCGGCCGGGGGCGTGGAGGAGGAGCAGCAGGGCCGGGTGCGCGAGCCCGACGCCCGCCCGGCCGGCCCCGCCGACCATGCCGCCCGGGTGCCCGAGGGTGTCCGGGCCCACGGGGGTGAGGCCTCGTGACCACCACGATGGTCATCCTGGTGGTGGGAGTGGCGGTCGTGCTCGCGGCCGTCTACATCTCCTGGAGGGCCGGGCGGCTCGACCGCCTGCACATCCGCCTGGAGACCGCCCGTGCCGCGCTGGACGCCGCGCTCGTACGCCGGGCCGCCGTCTGCATGGAGCTCGCCGCCTCCCGGGTGCTCGACCCGGCCACCAGCCTGGTGCTCGCCGCGGCGACGCACGAGGCGCGAACGGCAGGGCCGGAGGAGCGTGAGCACGCCGAGAGCGACCTGTCGCGGGCTCTTCGCGCCGTGATGGACCAGGAGCGCTTCCGCGAGCGGCTGGCCGAGGCGCGCGCTGGAGGCCGAGGGCCTGCTCAACCGCCACCACGGCGGCGCGACGTTGCCCGGTGAGCTGTCGCGGGAGCCTACCCACTCGCAGAAGG